>CANQTP010000056.1 GCA_947626755.1 uncultured Clostridia bacterium | reverse complement strand
ATTGCAACTTCATTTTACAACGCGCCAAAAAAAAAAAGCAATATATATTTTACACAAAATTCATAAATTGAATTTGCAGAAATTAGTGCAAATGGCACAAAAATAGGTTAAAATCAGGAATGATTTGTTATTATTTGGTGTTAATTGGCAAACAGCTGCAAACCCCGATTTATTGTTGACATTTTTTGCATTTTATGATATAATATGTATTAAGTTTTTTAATTTCGGGTGGTTTGCATATGCTTTACGGAAAAAAATTGATTGCCCTCTGTACATCAAGAGTCTACGACGCTCAGGTGAATGAGTTCATAAACGCCCTGAACAGCCTGCTTACCGATAAAAACTGCGTGCTTCTCGTTTTCAGTATCAATAACGATATGTACTGGGAGGACAATAATATAAACGCAGGCACTTCCGTTTTCAGCCTGATAGATTTCAATACCATCGACGCCGTTATCATCATGGACGAGAAAATAAAAAGCCATACCGTTTCGGAGAAAATTTCTTCCGCCGCAAATATGCACTCCGTCCCCGTTATAACCATTGACGGCAAGGGCAGCGGCATTTCCATATGCTTCGATTTTGAAAAAGGCTTTGAAAAAATTGTCAGACACGTTATCGAAGATCACGCCGTGCGCCGTCCGCATTTCATTGCAGGACTGAAAGACAACCCCTTTTCCGATAAAAGGATAGAAATTTTCAGGGAAGTTATTACGGAAAACGGAATACCCTTCGACAGCAGCATGGTAAGCTACGGAGATTTCTGGGCAAAACCCGCCGCGGAAGCCGTTCAGAATATTATCGACAGCGGTTCCCTGCCGCAGGCTTTCATATGCGCTAACGACATAATGGCAATAAGCGTTTGCGAAACATTGCTGAAAAACGGGGTAAAAGTTCCCGATGATGTTCTTGTTACGGGATTTGACGGTCTGGACGAGATCTATTTTTCAAATCCGAAATTGAGTTCCGTTCAGTGCAGCAGCGTGACTATGGCAAAAGCGGTGTTTGACGCGCTTTCGGATATTTTCCTGAAAAATATCACCAAGGGAAATATGATAGTAGAGCCCGATCTTATCCTTAACCGCTCCTGCGGCTGCCCCGAAGCAGAGATCCCGCCCGAGGTGTTCGGACGAATGAAAGCGGGATTTTACCGCTATCAGGACGATATGCGGCTGCTGTTCAACATTTCCGAACTTATGCAGATGAGCGATTCCCCCGAAACGGCGGCTTCCTGCCTGCATAACTATCTGCTGAATGATATGTGCTGCATTGTAAATAAAAGCTGTCTCAACGTGATAAATGACTATTTTTCCTCCGAAAGCATAAAGAAGATCAAGGTTTTTGAGGAAGAAATGGTGCTTCTTTACGACTATTATTCGGGAAGCTACAAGTTGAAGAATATAGAGCGTTCCCGCCTTGCTCCCGATCTTGAAATGCTTATCGGCAGGAAAGATCCGCTGATATTCACATCTCTTACATATATGGACAAACCGATAGGTTATGTATGCTTTTCCTACAGCGGCTGTTCCGTGAACGACTACGCAAAAGCATTTCAGATAACCACCGCTCTCGGCATCGGTCTCGGCGGGTATATCATCAGGCGGCACCAACAGTATCTTAACGACAAAGTCGAGGAAATGTACAAGAATGACCCGCTTACGCTGCTTTACAACCGCAACGGCTTTTATTCCGCATTTGAAAAGCTGAAAACCGATCCCGATCATATCGGAAAGAAAATTTCGATAATTTCTTCCGATCTTGACGGACTCAAATACATAAACGACAATTTCGGGCATGATGCGGGAGATATTGCGATACGCACAGTTGCGGACGCGCTGAAAAGTTCCTGTCCCGAAGGTTCGCTTTGCGTAAGGTTCGGCGGAGATGAGATGCTTGCAATTGTTTTCGGAGACGTTCCGCCCGAGGAGATCGCGGAAAGAATGTACAGCTATCTGGAAAAATTCAATGCGGATTCGGGACTTAACTATCTTGTAAATGCAAGCTGCGGCACCTGCAGCGCGGTATTTGACGAAAGCTTTGACTTTGACCGTGTTTCAAAACTTGCGGACGAGAATATGTACAGGATAAAAAACAGCAGGAAACAGAACTGAAAAATGTGGCGCAGAGCCGTCTGCGTCACATTTCGTTTTTTATATACTCCGCAACTTCCTCCGCAAGGGAAATGTTTATCCCCGCAGCTTTTGCTATCTCCTCCGCAGTAGCCTTTCTGAACTCCTCGCGGGTCTTGAACGCCGAGAACAGCTTCTGCGCTTTCTTTTCGCCAATGCCTTTTATCTGCGTAAGTCCTGTTTCGTAGGACTGTTTTGCGTGCTTCTTGCGCTGGTACGTTATGGAAAATCTGTGGACTTCGTCCTGAATCCTCGTAACGAGCATGAACGCCGACTTTGTGCCTGAGATCGCAATTTCCGAACCCGATGTGGCTATTGCACGCGTGCGGTGGTTTCCGTCCTTTACCATTCCGAAAAGCGGCACATCTATGCCCATTTCCCGAAGAATAGGCTCAACAGCGTTTACCTGTCCTTTGCCGCCGTCAAGCAGGATCAGATCGGGCATTCTGGAAAATCCCTCGTCCGTTTCGGAATCGTCCTTGTAGTGCCTGAACCGCCGCTCCAGTACTTCCCGCATACTTGCGTAGTCGTTCTGTATCTTGGTTTCCTTTATGGAAAATCGCTTGTACGCTTTTTTCAGCGGTCTGCCGTTTTCAAATACCACCATTCCCGCAACCATTGAAGAACTTCCCAGATTGGAAATGTCATATGCTTCGATGTAAAGCGGCGGCTCGGGAAGTCCGAGGAGTTTGCCAAGTGCTTCCAGAGCGGCGATTTCCTTGCCCGTTCTGCCGACTTTTATTGCAAGACTGTCCTCGGCGTTGGCTTTCGCCATCATTATCAGCCGCAGACCTTTCCCCCGCTTTTTGGAGGAAATATCCACCGCTCCGCCTTTTCTTTCCCGCAGGATCTTTTCGATCATTTCCGTGTCGGGAAGTTCTTCTTCAATAATCACTTCGCGGGGAATCTTTTCGCCGTCCGAATAGTATTGCAGAACGAAATCTTCCAGCATATTCTCCTCGCTGTCAGGCGCGCCGAGGTCGTACTCCGCGCGGTCGAAGAGACGTCCGCCCCGATACATCAGCAAGGCTATGCAGGAATTTTCCCCGTTCTGCGCCATGGCGATCACGTCGGTATCACGCATATCCTCGTCGATGATCTTCTGACCGTCGGCGGCGCGCTTTATGGCGGAGATCCTGTCACGAAGCTTTGCGGCAAGTTCAAAATCCAGTTCCTCGGCGGCGGCGTTCATCTGCTCGGTGAGGATCTCTACCGACGCTTCCGAGCCGTTCCTGATATAGCTTTCAGCCTGTAAAATTATGTTCCTGTACTCATCGCCGTCGATGTTTCCCGTGCAGACTCCCATGCAGCGTTTTATGTGGAAATTAAGGCAGGGACGGTATTTGCCGAAATCGGCGGGGAATTTTCTCCTGCAAGTCGGCAGTGAAAACACCCTGTTGACTTCCTCTGCGGTCTGTTTTGTGACAAATGTACTCATATACGGTCCGAGGAATTTCCCTTTGCCTGTTTTCTGCATTTCGGCAGTTATGCGGGGATATTCCTCATCGGAAATTTTAATGAAGCTGTAACCCTTATCGTCTTTCAGGAGAATGTTATACTTGGGCATATGCTGCTTTATCATTGAACATTCCAGAACAAGAGCTTCATACTCGCTGTCGGTGACAATGAAATCATAGTCATATACGTGGGAGACCATCTTTGCCACCTTCGGGGTATGATCGGGATTTTCCCTGAAATAGCTTGTAACGCGGTTTCGGAGATTTTTTGCCTTTCCGATATAGATTATCTCGTTGTTCTTGTCCCTCATGCGGTAAACTCCCGGGGAAAGGGTCAGCTTGGAAGTTTTTTCTCTTAAATATGGAAGTCTCTCGTTCATGCCCACATATCCTTTCATTATCCTGTAAAAATATTATAGCACATTCGGGGCTTGGGTTTCAAGTGAAAAAATTACCGTAAAAATATTGCTTTTATCAACGATCTGCTGTATAATAAGAATATATTTGTAACGGAGGTCTTTGTTATGGCTTGTTTTAACCTTGCGGCTGTTTTTACCGATCATATGGTATTGCAGAGAAACAAAAACATCAATATCTGGGGCAGTGCCTATAATGGCATTGAGATCACCGCCGAACTTTGCGGCAATTCCGCAAAAACTACCGCCGAAAACGGCAAGTGGTCGTTAGTCCTGCCGCCCGTGGAAGCAGGCGGTCCTTATGAACTGAAAGTCAGCGACAGCAGCGGCGCGGAAATTGTTTTCCATGACGTCATGATAGGCGAAGTCTGGCTTGCGGGCGGTCAGTCAAATATGGAACTGGAACTTCAGAACGCCCTGAACGGCAGGGAAGTCCTCAAAAATATCAAGGACGTGAACGTCCGCTACTACTATACGCAGAAGATCGCATACATAGACGACTACTATAATTTTGCGGAGCGGAACGGCTGCTGGACTATTGCTTCTCCCGATACGGCGGCGAATTACTCCGCGGTGGGATACTATTTCGCAAGGAAACTTTCCGCAGAGTTGGGCGTTACAGTGGGCGTTATCGGCTGTAACTGGGGCGGAACTTCCGCTTCTGCTTGGACAAGCAGACAGCTCCTTGAAAAGGACGTTGACACGAAAACCTATGTTGACGAGTACGACAAGGCTATGGAAGGCAAGACCTTTGAACAGTACCTTGCGGATCTGAAAGATTATGAAGAATGGTACAACGAATGGGAACCGAAAAAGAATGAATTCTACGCCAAAAATCCCGAGGGCACTTGGGAAGAAGCACTTGCCTATGCGGGTCCTACGCGTTGGCCCGAACCTCTTGGTCCTAAATCTCCGTTCAGGGCAAGCGGACTTTATGAAACAATGCTCCGCAGGATATGTCCTTACACATTGGCGGGATTTCTCTACTATCAGGGCGAAAGCGACGACCACAAGCCCGATACCTATTATAAGCTGTTCAAGATCCTTATCGAACAGTGGCGAAGCGACTGGGAGGACGATTCCCTGCCGTTCCTGTTCGTGCAGCTGCCTATGTTCATGAACAGGGACGAACCCGACTACAAGCATTGGTGCAAGATCCGCGAAGCGCAGATGCGCGTTCATCAGACTACGCAGAATACGGGAATTGCCGTCATTCTGGATAGAGGCGAATACGGAAATATCCACCCTGTTGATAAAGAACCTGTCGGGGAAAGACTTGCTTTGCAGGCGCTTTACCACGTTTACGGAAAAATTTCCGCTGATGAAGCTTACGGTGCAATTTATAAATCATTTGTTTATCAGGACGGCGGAATGCTGTTGAGTTTTGAACATTCAAAAGACGGCTTTGAAATAAAGGGCGTCAAGATCGTCGGATTTGAAATTGCAGGCAGGGACAAGAAGTACGTTCCCGCCGATGCGGAAATACGCGGCGATAAAATTTTCATATCTTCCAAGGAAGTCTCCGCGCCTGTTTACGCAAGATATAACTGGACAAATTACGGCGAAGTCACCGTATTTTCAAAGAACGGCATTCCCCTTGCCCCATTCAGGACAAGCAGGAACGATCAGTAAAGAAAGGAATTTACCCGATGAAAATTTCTCAGCTTTTCGGCAAGGGGAAAACCGTGTTCTCCTTTGAAGTTTTCCCGCCGAAAAAAACAAGCCCCATTGAAACTATATATTCCGCCCTCGGCGAACTGAAAGACCTTTCCCCCGATTTTATAAGCGTCACCTGCGGCGCGGGCGGAACGACGGGACACAGTGCCGCCGAAAGCAATACCGTCAAGATAGCTTCTTATATTCAGAACGACCTCGGGATAACTTCCTGCGCGCACCTGACCTGCGTTTATTATACAAAGCAGGATATTCTTGAACATCTCGAGCAATTCGGGAAATGCGGCGTGAAAAATATCCTTGCCCTGCGGGGGGATATTAACCCCGATGTTCCGCGTCTCCACGATTTTGAATATGCAAGCGACCTGACAAAATTCATAAAAGAAAACGGAGATTTTGACGTTGCTGCCGCCTGCTATCCCGAAGGACATATGGAAGCGGAAACTCTTGCGCGGGATATAAATCATCTTAAAATAAAGGTTGAAGCAGGCGCGGAACACTGCATTTCACAGCTTTTCTTTGACAATGATGTTTTTCACAGATTCCGCGAAATGCTTGAAATTGCGGGGATAAACGTTCCCGTTGAAGCAGGGATAATGCCCGTTACAAATAAGAAACAGATAGAGCGCATGGTTTCCATGTGCGGGGCAAGTCTGCCGTCCAAATTCACCAAAATGATGCAGAGATACGAAAACAACCCCGAAGCTTTGCGGGACGCGGGTATCGCTTATGCCGTTGATCAGATAGTAGATCTTATTTCAAGCGGCGTGGACGGGATCCATTTGTATACAATGAATAACCCTTATGTTGCTCGGAAAATAAGCGAAAGTATCAGGACACTTCTTTAAAAGGCGGGATAATTCTGAAAATTATAATACGCTCATATGAGGAGCGGGACATTCCCGAAATGGTTCGTATCTGGAATGAAGTTGTTGAGGAAGGGATCGCATTTCCGCAGGAAGAACTTCTTGATGAAACTTCGGGAAAAGAATTTTTTGATTCGCAGACTTACTGCGGAGCTGCGGAAGATACCGAAAGCGGCGAAATTCTCGGATTGTACATTCTCCACCCGAATAATGTGGGGCGGTGCGGTCATATCTGCAACGCAAGCTATGCGGTAAGTTCCGCAAAGCGGGGTCTGCATATCGGGGAAATGCTTGTTTCCGACTGCCTTGAAAAGGGCAGGGAAAAAGGCTTTGGGATATTGCAGTTCAACGCTGTTGTGGCTTCAAATATCCATGCAAGGCATCTGTATGAGCGGCTTGGGTTTACTCGGCTGGGAACTATCCCCCGCGGTTTCCGCATGAAAGACGGGCATTTTGAGGATATTTGTCCGTATTATCACATTTTGTAAAGGCTCTTATTATGATAAAATTGGAAAAACTTGACCGCGAAGAAGCGTTCCGGTATATGGGAATAAAAGGCGAGCCGCCGCAGAATGTTTTACAGGCGGCGGAGGAATGCGAGCGGCTGATTCTTGAATGTATCACGCCGAAATTTCATTGGATATTTGCGGAAATAGAAGATTTTTCCGAAAAAGGCGTGATACTTTCAGGACACAGGCTGATACTTTCGGGAAATGATATTGCCGCACATCTTGGCGGGTGCTGCGGCGCTGTTCTTTTGTGCGCAACTCTGGGCGAGGGCGCGGACAGGCTTATCCGCAAATTTCAGGCGGAGGATATGGCAAAAGCTGTCATAACCGACAGCCTTGCTTCTGCGGCGATAGAACAGGTCTGCGATATTGCCGAGGAAGAAATTCGCAGACGGTTCAAAAATCTTACATGGAGATTTTCACCCGGGTATGGAGATTTCCCACTTGAATGTCAGGGAGATTTTCTTGCCGCGGTGAATGCTTCAAGGCGGGTGGGAGTTTTCCTGACGGAGGGCGGGCTTTTAACGCCCACAAAATCCGTTACCGCCGTCATAGGCGTTTCCGAAACGCCGTTAAACAATTCCCGCAAAGGCTGCGGCGGCTGCAATATGCGGGATAAATGCAATTTCAGGAAATCGGGAGGTCACTGTAATGGATAAAAAAGAAAGGTTCCGCCGTCTTTTAGCGGAAAACGAGTTTGTTTTCCTTGACGGGGGAATGGGTACCATGCTTCAGGCAAAAGGTCTGAAAACGGGAGAACTTCCCGAACTTTTAAATATCGCTTCTCCCGATATGATAGAGGAGATACACAGGGAATATATAGCTGCGGGTTCGCAGATAGTCTATGCAAATACATTCGGCTGCAACCGTTTCAAACTGGAGGAAACGGGTCACAGCGTTTCGGAAATAATTTCCGCAGCTCTGAAAATTGCAAAGAAAGCCTGCGGAGAAAATGTTCTTGCGGCTCTGGATATTGGTCCTATAGGGAAACTTCTTGAACCCACGGGGGCGCTGTCCTTTGAGGAAGCGTATGAAGTTTTCAAAGAACAGGTACTTGCGGCAAAAGATGCGGATCTTGCAGTCATAGAGACTATGAGCGACCTTTACGAAGCAAAAGCCGCCCTGCTTGCCGTTAAGGAAAACAGTGATCTGCCCGTTATCTGCACCATGACTTTTGAGGAAAATATGCGGACGTTTACGGGCTGTTCCGTGCCGTCAACTGCGCTTACCCTGACGGGACTTGGCGCGGACGCGATAGGCGTGAACTGTTCTCTCGGTCCGAAAGAACTTGAACCCGTTATTGCGGAACTTTCCCGTTGGACGGAACTTCCGATAGTGGTAAAACCAAACGCGGGACTCCCCGACCCTGTCACAAATCAGTATGATCTGACCGCGGAAGATTTTGCGGAAAGCATGGCAAAACTTATAAAGTACGGCGTTAAAATAGCAGGCGGCTGCTGCGGAACGAACCCCGAATTTATAAAATGCACCGTCAAAAAATTTTCGGGCGAAAAATATACCCCGCAGGGGAAATTTTCACAAGCTGCGGTCTGCACTCCCGTAAAGACAGTTGTAATAGATCAGCCGCGGATCATCGGCGAAAGGATAAATCCCACAGGCAAAAAGCGTTTCAAAGAGGCATTGCGGCAGAATGACACCGACTATATCATCGGTCAGGCTATGGAACAGATAAACGCGGGCGCGGACATTCTGGACGTTAATGTAGGACTTCCCGAAATTGACGAAAAGGAAATGATGGTTCGTGTTGTAAAGGCTCTGCAAAGTGTTACGGAACTGCCTTTGCAGCTTGATTCCACCCGCCCCGATGTTCTTGAAGCGGCTCTGCGGGTCTATAACGGCAAGCCTATTGTAAATTCGGTGAACGGCGAGGAAAATTCCCTTAAAACAATTCTTCCCCTTGTGAAAAAGTACGGCGCGGCTGTTGTGGGACTCACTCTTGATGAGAACGGTATTCCCAAGACTGCCGAGGGACGTTTTAAGATCGCGGAGAAAATTCTTGACCGCGCGCTGAAAATGGGAATTCCCCGTCAGGATATTTTCATCGACTGTCTGACTCTTACCGCTTCCGCCGAACAGGAAGCGGTCATGGAGACTGTCAAGGCGCTTCACAGGGTAAAAACCGAACTTGGACTCAAAACCGTTCTGGGAGTTTCAAATATTTCTTTCGGACTTCCGAACCGCGAACTTGTAAACAGCTGCTTCCTGCAAATGGCTTTGACCAACGGTCTTGATCTGCCTATTATAAATCCAAATGCCGCCCTTATGACGGGAGCGGTTCGGGCTTACAAATTGCTGACAAATATTGACAGGAATTCCGCGGATTTTATAGCGGCGTATTCGGGAAGCAGTTTCACTGTGGCGGCAAGCAGTTCCGCCCCTGTTGAAAAGCAGACGGTTTCGGACGGTCTGCCCTATGCGATTGAAAACGGCTTGAAGTCGGAAAGCGCGAAAATTACTCGCGAACTTCTGAAAACCAACGACACTATGGAAATAGTTGACAATATGCTTATTCCCGCCCTTGACAAAGCGGGAGCGGAGTTTGAAAAAGGTAAAATTTTTCTTCCGCAGCTGATAATGTCGGCAGGAGCGGCGCAGGCGGCTTTTGAAGTGATAAAGGAACATCTCAGCAAGACCGGTGCAGGGGGCGTCAGCAAAGGAAAGGTCGTTCTTGCCACGGTAAAGGGCGATATTCACGACATCGGCAAGAATATAGTAAAAGTCCTGCTGGAAAATTACGGATTTGAAGTGATAGACCTTGGAAAAGATGTTCCGCCCGAAAATGTTCTTGATGCGGCGGTGAAACATGATGTGCGGCTTGTGGGACTTTCTGCGCTTATGACTACCACTCTTGCGTCCATGGAAGAAACGGTGCGGCTTCTCCATGAAAACAATGTAAACTGTAAAATAGTTGTGGGCGGCGCTGTTCTCACGCCCGAATATGCGGAGAAGATAGGCGCAGATTTCTACGCCAAAGATGCAAAAGAAACGGTGGATATTGCTAAGCAGATATATTGCTGATAAAAACGAACGGGCAAGCTTTAAAAGCTTGCCCGTCTTCTTTTTTATCGTATCATTCAGCCGATGCTGTTTTCTCCATTGCAATTACCTGCTCAAATTCTTCAACTATCTCTTTTTCGGGTGCTTTTGTCAGCAGCGAAACTATTATGATCGCTGCCATTGCAAGTATGAATGCCGGGAGAAGTTCGTAAATGTCCCAAGCCCCGCCAAGAGGACGGATAACAAATTTCCATACAAATACTGCAATTCCGCCTACGATAAGCCCCGCAGCCGCGCCCTGCTTGTTGGAACGTTTCCAGAACAGTGCCGCTACCATGATAGGACCAAATGTTGCGCCGAATCCTGCCCATGCGAAGGAAACTATCTGAAATACCGAGTTATCGGGATTCCAAGCGATCACAACGCCGACTATTGCCATCAGCACAAGAGTAAGTCTTGCAATTATCATAGCTGTTTTGTCGGACATCTTTACGCCGAAAGTTCCTCTTATGATGTTCTCCGAAGCACTGGAGGAAGCTGCTAAAAGCTGCGAGTCGGAAGTTGACATTGTGCACGCTAACATTCCCGAAATTATAAGTCCGCCGACGATCGCAAGCGCAACATGGTTGCTGCTCATATAGTCTGCCATTGCTATCATTACCGTTTCGGGATCGGAAAGCGTTCCGAAACAGCCGTTTGCGGTCATAGCAAGTCCTACAACGCCTATGAGTATTGCTATAGTCATTGCGATAACTACCCATATGGAAGCGATCCTTCTGGAAATTTTAATTTCCCTGCTGTCGCGGATCGCCATGAATCTTAACAGGAAGTGTGGCATTCCCAGATAACCCAGTCCCCATGCGGCATTTGAAATTATAGTCAGCAAGCTGTAATTCTTTGCCGAAGCGGAAGCGGGATCATATGTGGAATTTATGGAAAAATATCCCGGAAGCGCTTTTGCATTTTCCATTACCGCGCCCCAACCGCCTGCATATGAAATTCCCATAAGTATTGCTATGATAAGAGCTGTTGTCATAACTATACTTTGTATAAGATCCGTATGACTTGCGGCAAGGAAACCGCCGAAGCAGGTATAGGAAATTATTACCGCTGCGGAAATTATCATTGCAGCGTGATATTCAACGCCGAAAAGCGAATTGAAAAGCTTTCCGCAGGCTGCAAAACCCGAGCCTGTATAAGGAACGAAAAACACTATTATTATAAGTGCGGAAACACCTAAAAGAACCTTATTCTTTTCTTTCCAGCGATTTGAAAAGAAATCAGGCAAAGTTATGGAACCGTTCTTTTCGGTATAGTTTCTGAGACGTCTTGCAACGATCCTCCAGCTTACATATGTGCCTATTGCAATACCGAACGCCGTCCAGCCCGGGTCGCAAATGCCGCTTGCATAGGCAAGTCCGGGAAGTCCCATAAGAAGCCAGCTGGACATATCGGAAGCCTCCGCGCTCATAGCCGTTACCAAAGGTCCGAGACGTCTGCCTCCAAGATAAAAGTCGCCTACCGAATTGTTTTTCTTTGAACAGATAAATCCTACTGCCAACATCATGATCAGATACAGGATAATCGTAACTATCATAATTATCTGTGCTGTTGTCAAACAAATTCCTCCTTAATACAATAAAATATGAAATAATTTTAACATATTTTCACATAAATGTCAAGGGCGATCCATATGATTTTTAACATTGACCGTATCTGACAAAATTTTTCCAACAAAACCTTTTGCGGTTATTGACTTATTTTTAAAAATTTGTTATAATTAAAATTACCATCAGGTAAATATCAGAACTCGCTTCTGCTGTTATTAATTTTGAAACGGAGGATACCAAATGTCAAAGAAGATCATGATAACAGGCGGCGCGGCAAGCGGAAAATCCCGCTGGGCAGTTACATATTTCAAAGCCTGCGACAATGTGCTTTACTGGTCTGTTTCCGATAATATGGACGCCGATACCATGAAGCGCATTGATTACGACTGTAAGGCAAATGACGTGGAATGGGTCATTAAAACAGGTTTCTGCGATGATCCCGTAGAACAGATAACCGGACATAAATTCGTTGTTATGGACAGCACCGCTTCTTATACTTCCGCAGTGATAAAAAGTATGTGTCCCGACATATCCAAAATGGACGAGCCGCTGAAAAAAGAGATCGAGCGCAAGGTAATTGACGATATTACCGCCATGTATGATAAGATCGACGACTGCGAAGGCAATATCATTGTAATTACACTTGAAACAGGTTTTTCCATCACTCCTGCCGACCGCTCACAGCTGCTTTTCCGCGAAATCCTCGGAAATGTCAATCAGAGAATAGGCAACATCTCCGATGAAGTCTACCTGTCCGCAAGCGGCATACAGTTCCGCATTAAGTAATATTTATATACATTTATACAGAAAGGAAAGAATTTTATGACTTTTGAAGATTTTATCATGCAGGCAAGAGATCTGAAAGCTTCCGATATACACCTTACAGTAGGCGCTCCCACAGTCGCACGTATCAACGGCGAACTCCGTCCCTTCGGCGATCTTGATCAGAATGTTGTAAAGCGCACGATCCTTGCTCTCCTTACAGCAGAACAGGAGAAAAGCCTGATAGAAGGCAACGATCTGGATTTCAGCTTCTCACTTTCCAACGGAGCAAGACAGAGAGTGAACGTTTTCCGCCAGAACGGAAAACTTGCCGCCAGCATCAGACTTCTCAACGATACCATACCTACTCTTGAAGAACTGAAAATGCCTCCCGTTCTTTCGGAACTTGCAAAGAAAAAGCGCGGTCTGATACTTGTAACAGGTCCTACAGGCTCCGGTAAATCCACCACACTTTCCGCGATAATAGACAATATCAACAAGAATCGCGCCTGCCACATTATTACTATCGAAGATCCTATCGAATACTGCTACAAACCCGATAAGGCAACTATCCATCAGCGTGAAATAGGCAGAGATGTGGCAAGCTTCAATTCCGCACTTAAATCCGCTCTCCGTGAGGACCCTGACGTTATCCTCGTCGGCGAAATGAGAGATTTTGAGACTATCTCACTTGCCATGACTGCCGCAGAAACAGGACACCTTGTTCTTGCAACGCTCCACACTTCAAGTGCGGCGCAGACCATCGACAGAATTATAGATGCTTGTCCGCTTTACGCGCAGGAGCAGATCCGCACTCAGCTTGCAAATATGCTGGAAGGTGTAATTGCCCAGACCCTCATTCCCGCCAAAAAGAGCGAGGTGGGACGTGTTGCGGCTCTTGAAATAATGCTCGGCACAGATGCGGTAAGAAACCTTATCCGCGTGAACAAGATCCCGCAGCTTAATTCGACGATGCAGTCAAGCGCACGTCTGGGAATGTGTACTCTCAACGATTCCCTCGCAAAATTCTACAAGCGCGATGTTATCAGTTACGAAACTGCAATGGATTACAGCAACGACAAGGCAGAGCTTGAAAAATCCCTTAATAATATGTCGGGATTCGGCGGCTGATAATTTTTCAACAAGCATGATCTGCTGTCCCGTGCAGCAGATCATGACTGTAATAAAACATAAATTAAGCATAGATACCGACAGGAGCAATTCTGCCGGTATTTTTATGCGAAAATTATATTGTCAGATTATGTTTATTATTGTGTGTTCAAGCCCATTATTTTGGCAGTAAATTCTTGTACATTTCACAAACTCTGCAAAGCAACAACATTTCCGATCGTTCGGATATTGAACATCTGAAAGCTGTTCAGCAAGAAACAGATAAAAAAATCGCAGTCCTCAGAAAAACTTTCGAGGGCTGCAAGCAGATGTATGTATTTATATGGATATTGCTAAAACACTGGCATTAAAGCTGTGAATTCCATTTATGTTTCAGGTGCTAACCATATTTTATAACCAACATCATCAGAAAATGGCATTGAATTTATTTCCTCAGCTGATACAATTGCAATAATATAATTGGTGTCTCGCTTATTGTCAGTAATTCCGCATACGTCTATCCCAAGTTCCTCAAGCCTATCACTTTCAAGCTGAAGCAAATATCTGTCAGCTGCAATCAGCATATCCATAGATATTTCATAATAATATTGATCCTCATTTGTAAGCTCCGTTATCCTGTTTGAATATTCCGTCACTTGCTCTTCCGTCAGATCGGGATTCAGATAAATGTCGGATATTTCGCTAAGCCGTTTGATTTCTTCGTCTATCTCACTGCGCTTTTCATTTATTTGGGCGTATGTAAATCCGTCCATAACTGTATTGTTAAGGAATTCTTCGGTTTTGGAACTATGCGTATCATTGTAATCATACACATCAATATAAATTGCAAACGTTACCAAAGGATTATCTGAATATTCATTCATCGCATTTTTTAGCTCTGATGATAAATAAATTTCACCGGAAGCAGCTTCAAAGCCATCATCAACACGGTCATAGTCTGTACCGTACACAATAACAGGTTCTTCATCATATACTTCTGTATCAGTTGAAGTATATTCTGTAGTTTTACTTGAAAACTCAGTCTTTGAAGAAAAACTGACATTACTTTCAGATACTGTTGTAACAATATGTTCTGAATTCTTTTTTTCTGTGGTAGACAGTTGATTTGAAATGCCGGTTGTACTGTCCGATTCCGAATATGCTGCATAGGTCTCATCTGAATTAACAGTGCTGAAACTTGTCAATTCGCTGTATTGTCCTGAATTTGTTATCTGATCTTCAGTAAGTTGTTGACACCCTGAAAAAACTGTTATACAAAAGAGTATATTTATTATAAAATAAATATTTTTCATAATATTCTTCTCCTCTCATACATAGTGCATATAAATTTATAAATTCTACCATAAACCGCAAGTTACTCAAGTATCTGTTCGGTCAGCGCGTCCACCAATTCAACATTGTACCGATCAGCACCATCTATGTTTTCCTTTGTTATAAATGTCCAAACAGGTGACAAAGT
>CANQTP010000055.1 GCA_947626755.1 uncultured Clostridia bacterium | reverse complement strand
GGGCAGACCGTCGGGAACAATAATCGGCTTGTTTTTCACAAGCGACATAATAAAATCCGAACGGCTTTTGGATTTAGACTTATTCATTTTAGCGGAAAACTCCGCAAATTCTTTTTCTGTAAAGCGGACTATCATCTGCTTATTTCTGTATCTGTTCTCTTTCATTTTCTATCCTTTCTGCGCGCTCTCCGAGCGCAGCTTATACTAATTTCCGACTAAAAATCGTTTAAAAAATCAAGCAAAAATTTAAGTATATGATTTTTGCGCAGATTTTTTAACTACGCTTTTAGGAGGATATTAGTATTACAGGGGGTTTTTGGGGGAATTCCCTCAAACGAGGCGCCGCTTGCGGCGGTCAACAGGCGGCTTTGGATAGCCTGTTGACGTACCTCGCTATGCACTCCTAAAGAGTGCATATTTTGCCCCGAATGGGGCTGCCGCGAAATGCGGCTTGCTGCCGTATGGCAGCACTTTACGCTGTGCGTAAAGCTGTAATTGCAAAGACGTTTAGCCTATGCAATTATGCAAATTCCGCAGGAATTTGCTGTGCCGCATTTGCGGCAGACGCTTCCCCCGATACCGTTTTGCTTTATTTTTTATACTGAAAAAGTTGAACGTATACCGATATATTTTTAAAGCAGTACCGATATTTTTGGCTCTGAAATTACAAATATTTTTTAGTATTAAGCTATGTAATTTAAAGTACTATTTTCATATAAATTGGTATCAAAAGCGTATTATTCTCCTACAAATTCAAAATCAATATCACCTGCGGCAGTATCAAAGTTTTCCTCTTTCAATACCAAATTTTCAGAAACGGTACTACCTATTGAAACATTTGTTATATCCGACAGTTTAGCGGTTATGTACGCTGCCATAAAGCTTGGCATAGCCTTTTCCACGGCGATTTTTACAGTCTCCACAATGCGGTTTACGAAATTATCCTCACGCTCCCGTGTTTCAAAATACGGGTCGTTTGCGGATTTTTCAAGCCGCTTAAAATGCTCACAAACAGCGATTGCCACGACCTTGTTAATGGACTTGTGAGCTTTCCTGTCCATATTTTTCAAGTAACTGTAAGCCTCGCGGTACGGCGATTTGTCAAGATTAAATCGCAAATTCGTACTCCAAATCATTACTTGTCCCTCCTTAACGACTGCAAACAAATTGTTTCATAACCTTTAGCCGCTGCGCAAATATCCTCGATAAGCACAACATTTTCAAAATCAAGCTCGGCAAAATTCTTCATAATCGAAACGCCGCCTCCCGTAATATACAGCCGCATAAGCTCGGAATTGTACTCATACTTTTCAAGAACGTCAAGAACTTTCTCGGCATAAATCCTGATCTGCTCGGTAATGCAGTCAAGATATTTCTTGCCGATATTTGCCTTGCCGTAGCGGATAATATTCTCGATAATCGTCTCGTCAATTCTCGCCCCGAACTTATCAAGAACAGCGTTCTGAACCGAAATCATACATTGGTTAACTCCGAGTTTTTCCGTCCAACATTTGCTTTCAACAGGCTTGCGGTTATTTATGTACATGATATTAATTGTGCCGTTGCCAATGTCGGCAAGCATATTCACGCCGCTCATCTCGCCAAGCTTGCCGATTACCGCCGCATATCCCTGCGGATAAATACTGCAACCTGCAATATGGATTTTGTAGAAATTTTTCTTGTACCGAAATGCCACGTCGGGATTTTTCATAAGATACTCCCGAAAGCTTTCACGCTGATTTTTCACCCAAGTAAGGGGAAGTCCTGCGGCAATATGCACGTCAGCTTCGTAAATTTTCTCTCTTGAAAGTTCTTTAGCAATCCCCAAAAGTGTTGCGGCATAAAAATCCTCGTCCTCGGTTTTGTCGGAAATGAACGGCTTGTGTCCCTCGCCGAAACGGTAATACTTTCCGTCATAAAAGAGTACGTTTCCATCAAAGGTCGGTTCTGTGTCAAAAACGGACACGCCCGTGGGCGTTACGGTGTTGGCTGTCTTGATGTTGCCATAGCCGTGGTCAATACCTATAATCTTTAAATTTTTAAATACTTGCATATTCTACCTCCGTGTGTTATACTATATTTGGCAAACGATACCATTACAAAAATTAAATTTAAAGTGTAGACAAAAAATCTTCACAAAAATCATATATGCAAATTTTTGCTCGATTTTTTGTACACTTTATAATTGAATTTTAGTATAATTCCGCGGTAATCGGTATCGTCCGCCTGTGATATAAGTATAGTATTTTGCGGAGAAACAAAACAGGCTTAAAAAAGGCTCAAAACAGGACTAAAAAATTGAAAGGTTGTGCAAATTATGGCTATATGTGACTTTGCTGAGGTTTTTGCAATATTTTTAAGATACGCTGTCAGCTTGAAAAAGGACGAATTGTATTCAAAAATCCTATATTCTTACTATGAATTTAACGGAAAGCTGGATATTGCTGCCGAATACACGGCTAACAAGGTCAGAAACCGCAAAAAGGTTCTTGAACGCGAGGGGCGGCAGTTTTACGCCGAAACCGATAACTACACGGTGCTTTACGATGATTTGAACGAACGTGTACTTCCCTATGTTTCCGATAAGTTTGGTATGTGCGACAAAATTCGACAACTAATTATTTCGGACGGTATGAATGAGGCGGATAGGGATAATTTGCTGAAATATTACCCGAATGATGAAACCCAAATTACGGATTTTCTAACGAAGGTAATTATATTCTCCCTCAATCGTCCAACAAAAGCGGGAGCAGAGTCGCCGTCCATGTCCGAAAGAATAAACGTTCCCACCATATCAAGCTGTAAATATTTCTGCGGACGAGAAAAAGAGCTTCAGGCATTTTCGGAAATGCTTGAAGCTGAGGACAAAGTATTTATTTATGGCGTAGGCGGTATTGGAAAAAGTGAATTTGTGAAAAGGTTCATAAAGGATAACAAGTCGGAGTTTACAAATATTTTGTTTATTACATATTCGGACAGTTTGAAAAATACCATTGCAGGGATTAATTTCAAGGGCGATAAGTCCGATGAAATTTTGGAAAATCTCTATATGCAGCATATGAATTATTTGCGGATTATGCGGAGTGACACGCTGATTATCATTGACAATTTTGATATTGTTCCCGAAGACGACGAGAATTTTGAAGACATTATGGGACTGAACTGCAAGATTATTTTCACCACAAGAAGTCATATCGGTGAGGACTATACAGTATTTGAAATGCAGAATATTGAGAGGCAGTACCTTTTTGAAATTGCGGAAAAATTGAATGTTACAGAAGTTGAACGGGACACTCTCAACAAAATTTTTGAGGCATTGCATAACCATACTCTTGCCTGTGAATTAATTTTGCGGCTGTTAAAGAAAAGTGCGTTTACCGCCGATGAGCTTCTTGACAAAATTCTTAGCGAACACGTTGGACTTGATATTTCCGACAAAATCCGCAAGGATATTTCAGCTACATATTATGAGCATATTCATCAGCTTTTCAGACTTTTCGCTCTTACAGACGATCAGAAAAATGTTATGCGGCTGCTTTCTCTTGCGCCTGTTGAGGGCATTGACGATAAGTATTTTATGCAGTTGTCGGGTGTTAGAAATATGAACGCTGTAAATGAACTGGACGAAATTGGGCTTGTTTATTACAGCGAGCATATTATTCGCGTTCACCCGCTTGTGGGGGAAGCTGCCGCTGCGGATTTTGCTCCCGATATGGATAACTGTCGTGAATTTACAGATAATCTCATTTTAGAGTGCAGACACCATTTACCTGATGAGATGAACGTTATGCGGCAGGCTGTGGTGCTTGAAATTGCGGATAGAATTGTAGAATTTGCAACTAAAAATGATATTGAACGCTACTTTTATTTTCTGATAAACGCTTGTCCCTATGCTGAAACCTTTGAGGACGAGCATAGAATGATGTCTTATATTTCCGAAATGGAGAAGTATTTTGACAGCGTTTCCGATAAGCTTTCTAAAGCAGTTTATTTTATGTGCAGGGCGGCATTTTCTAAGATTTTTAATGATGATAATACTGCTGCTTTGGATTACACAAAGTCGGCTCTGGAATACGTTCCGAACATTTTGGACGGTGGAAACTATTCTCGGCAGGAAATTGAACTTTGCTTTAATATAAACAACAATATAGGTACTTTTTACTATGAAAGTGGGGATTTTCTCAATGCTCACAATTATTACAAAAATGCGCTTGATATTTACAGAATTTGTCCCGACAAATTGTCTACTGCTGCCATTATGGAGTTTACACTTAATTTAAGAGAACTTCGGTTGGCAGTCGAAAATAAGAATCTGATTGCTCTTAATGGGGAATAATACTATATAAATAGAATAGGGTGACATTATGCTGTTTATTTGCATGGCATTAATTGACGATGAAGAAGATAAAAAATCGTTTGATGAATTGTACAATAAATATGAAACCACGGCTATTTCAATTGCTCTTAAAATATTAAAAAATCGTGAAGCAGCCGAGGACGCTTGTGCCGAAGCTTTTTTAAGCATTGCAAAGTGTTATGAAAGAATTAAAAATTTAGAGCCTCAAAAATTGGAACGATATATTGTTGTTACAGTTGAAAATGCGTCTTTCGATATATATAATAATGAAAAAAAGTATGGAAAAAAAGTACCGCTGGACGATAATTTCTCGGACTTGACCGATGAATCGCTTTCCAACAGAGATTATGCTGAAATAGTCCGCTGCATTAAGAAGCTTTCATATACAGACCAAGAGATTTTATATTTGCGTATTAATTTCGGCTTGAAGCATAACGAAATTGCTGACACTTTACATATTTCAAATGCTGCGGCAAGGAAAAGATTGCAGAGCGCAAAGGAAAATCTTATTGTACTGCTTGAAAAGGAGGAAATTTACTGTGAATGAATTTTCGATTTTGTCAAAGGCTCTCGGAGAAGTTTTTGAACCGCAGATTGATGAATTTATGCAAACTGTTGAATTGAAGTCGGATTATGTATTTTCCGATAAATACAAGCGTAAAATCAACAAATTGATAAAAAGACGCGAAAAGCCGTACTTTAAGCTTATATGCACAACAGGTCGAAGAATCGTTTGCACTGCTGCGGCTGTCATAATAATCCTTGCCTCGGCTTTAAGCGTGGAAGCTGTCCGTGAAGCAATTCATGACTTCCTTATGAATATTTTTAAGGGACATACCGCCGTTTCCGTCAGCGGAACAATAGAAGATTATCCTACGGTTATTGAGGAAGAGTATGAAATAGCGAATTTGCCAGAGGGATTTGAAAAGGTTGATTATTATGCTGATGATAAATCTATTTTTGCAGCATACTTTAACGAAGAAAAATATATTTTGTTTGAACAAACTATTTATTATGACTTTATTGAAAATCTCGATAATAGCCATTCTGAATTTGAATATTATACTGACACGGCTAATCAGGAATATCTTATTCATAATACAGGGAGTGATTATTGTATAACATTCAATAATGGCAAATATATCATACGAATTACAAGCAATTTAGACAAAAATGAAGTTATAAATTTGTGCAAAGATACAAAAATAAAATAATTTTGTAAAATAAACTCACAAAACATAATATTATGCAGTTGTAATGGTTGTAGGGTAAAAATATCCTACAACCATATTTTTATTTTTAGGAGGACAAGTCTATGAAAAAAATTATATCTTGTTTGGTGGCGCTTTTAGTGTGCTGTTCGGTTGGAAGTATTTCTATGTCAGCAGCGGTTATTCCTGATGGCAGTATTGTTTCGCCGTGTTATTCGTATACTAACAGTCTTACTACCACATTAAGCATTTCTAAAGGTGAAGCTTCGTGCAGAACCACTATTTACGGAATATCGGGCACTACCACAAAAATTGTTGTTACACAATATTTGGAGAAAAAGAATGGGAAATCGTGGGACGAAGTAAAAAAATGGTCTGATATCCCTTATGAAAACTGGTGGTGTAACTGCACCAATTCTTACACAGTTACCGAATCAGGTACTTACAGGCTTAGAACAGAAGCTAAAGTCTACTGCGGCACTAAGTATGAAAACGTGGATATAACCAGTACAGAACAGATTGTATAAGAAGTCTTTATGAACGGAGGATCACAAATGAATTTTAAACATAAACCAATTAAAAAGGCGGTATCTGCGGCACTGGCAGCGGTAATGACAATAGGTCTGTTCCCATTCAGCGTAGATTTTGAAGTATACGCCGAAGAAGACCCATATGTCGAATTATCACAAACCTTAACAGCGCAGGACACCTTTGCATGGACGGAATACGACCATGACAACTATGCAGATAGATATGCTCCCTCAATTCCAGACCATATCATATATGACGGTGATAATATTAAAATGGTGGGGTATGGCTATTACGCTTTCAAGGATTTTCTGCTTATAAACGATACAGAAAATAAGAATTCCAAGAAAACATTTTCTTTTAAAATCAAGCGTGACGGCAGCGACTGGCACAGTATGGAGGGTGGCGGCTTCCTTTTTAATTCCTCTGTAAAAAATAATGTGCTCAGCGGTTTTTGTGTTTTAGTTACGCAATCGGGTTTAAAGCTTGTTCAGATAACAGGCGCTGACGTTGATAAATTCCGTAACGGCAGCTATTCCAACGTTCAAAATGCGGGAAAGCTTTTAAAAACCTATTCTTTGTCAAATCTTTACGGAGAGCATGATTTAAAAATTGAAGTAAATAATACTTCCGTTTCAGTTTGGGACGGTGCTAACGTTATAATTGACGGATATACTCTTCCCGAAAATAATTATGGTTACGGCTATGGTCCTATCACAAGCCATATCAGTCATAGCTGCAAACAGCAATCATACTTTACTTTTAATGACATTTCAATGGAGGAAGTTGTTATCCACTATATTCCTAAAAAGCCTGTTGATTTGCAGTATACGGTAAATGATGATTCTTCCGTTACTCTTTCTTGGGCGCAGCCTAACGGAAAAGCGGATGTTGCAGGATATAATATCTACCGTGACGACGTTCAGATTGGAACGTCCTCCGAAACAACTTACACAGATAAGGTAAAAGCAGGCAATTATTCATATTATGTAAGCGCATTTGATACCGAGGATTACACCTCCGACAATAGCGATTCCATTGAAGTTGATAATAAACCATTGGGTGTTGATGAAGATTTTACAATTGAAGAAACATTTAATGGTAAGAAATATCAACTTTTTGACAAGCATATGAAATGGTCGGAAGCAAAAGAGTATTGCGAACAAATTGGCGGTCATCTTATAACTATAACAAGTGCGGAGGAAGAAGCCTTTATGGAGGATTTAATCCGCAAGGGTCAGAATGTTATGTACTGGATGGGCGGCAAATACGACTTTAATAAATCAAAATGGGAATGGATCACTGGAGAAGGTTTCACATACTCAAATTGGGATTATGGAGAACCTAATAATTACAGAAGATATACCGACGGTGAACGTGAAAGCTGTGCAATGATATATAAACAACCAAATCCTGGAGTAAGGCTCAGTCAGGCATATAAGTGGAACGATAGCTATGATGACGGAAATTTACCAGGGCAGGAAGATTTCTTTTTTACCGACAATTTTGGATTTGTGTGCGAATTTGAAGATAAGCCTGAAATTCCACAAAACGTAACATTGAGCCGTACGGACAAAGGAATAGCTGTAAACTGGGATATTGCAGGCGGTAATACGGCGGGTTATATAGTATATAAAAAGGGAGTTGACGGTGAATTTGAACCTGTTTCGGACGTGTTGACAGAAAATCATTTTGAAGATATTTTTGATTGTGTCAACGGCGTATATACATATGCAGTAGCCGCTAAGGATACTTTTGAAGTTATAGGTGAATTGTCGAAAGAGAGCAGTTTAAAAATTAATCTTTCATCAGTTCCCGCGCCTGCAGATATTACAACCGATATTAGCGGCAGCAGGATAGAAATAAAATGGGCTGCTCCTGAAAGTGATGATGTTGCATATTTCAGAGTATATCGCAAAACAACAGGCGGCGACTATACACTTATCAAGGACAACTATAAATACCTGAATTATTATGACACCGATATTGAATTGGGTACAGAATACACCTACTGCGTAACAGCGGTTGATAAAAACGGCAATGAAAGTGTAAAGTCAGAAGCAGTAACAGGCGGAGTGACTAACGACAACGTAAAGCCTGAAATATTGAGCGTATATCCCGAAAACGGAGCAGTTCTTGATACTAATCAGGTTGTTGGAATTTCCGCAAGAGATAATTTCAGACTGGACAGCATTACTGTTGAGTGCAGACCAGAAAACGGCGAGTGGACAACAGTTTTCGAGGAGAATAATATCAATATTTACGCAAAGGCTGTACAGTTTGAACTTGATACATCAGCATTCACGACAGGACGTTATGAAATCAGAGTCTATGCAAAGGATAAGGCAGGAAATATCAGCGAGTATTCCGATAACAGCTATACATTTAAAGAATGTGCATTGTCTGCTCCCGTTCTTACAGCAGTTGGCGAGGGTTGGAGAAGCGAGCTAAGCTGGACTATGGAAAATACCGAGGATTTGCTTGGCTATCACATTTACAGAAAAACTTCCGAAAACGGAAAGTATTCCTGCATAGCTTCAATCAAAGGCAGCAAATACACGGACAGCGACCTTACTCCCGACAAAACATATTACTATATGGTGGAGGCAGTCGATTCAAGAAATAACACCGTAAAGAGCGGCGAGGTTACTTCCATTCCTACAAACAACGATGATATTATCCCGCTTGCAGACGCAGGAGCAGATACAATGGGCATTGCAGGCGAGGCTATCAGCTTCAATGGTTCAAATTCTTGGGACAACCATTATGTAGCTTCTTATGAATGGGATTTCGGCGACGGAAAAACAGCAGAGGGTGCAAGAGTTTCCCATTCCTTTGAAAATGACGGTACATATGATGTAACGCTGACTGTTAAGGACAGCGCAGGAAATTCCGACAGCCATACAGTCAAAGCATATGTTTACAGCAATGAATATGGTACAGTTCAATTCAAGACTGTACTTAAAGGTACTAATACTTCAATCGGAAATGTAAAGGTATACTGTGATATTGCAGACGTTGACAGCTCCGAATTTATGACAGACGCAAATGGCAATTTCAAATTTATTGCGCCTAAAGGCACATATGATGTGTACTTCTACAAAAATGAGTATCTTCCTCAACGTGCAAGCGTTAAGGTGACTGGAGAAACCTCCACTCTTACCGTTGAAATTGAAAAGAAAGATTTGGTTGAGGGTGAGCTTACCGTAAGACCTCTTGATATTAACGAAATGATTGCTCTCGGAATAGACGTAAATGCTCCTGAAAATCAGTTTGTGTATGAGTATGAAATTGATTATGGAAAAGACGGAAAGCTCAATTTTACACTTAATTCAACAGGAGATATTATCGGTGAGGTAAATGGAACTATACAAAAAGAGCGTAACGGAGTGTATACAGAAGTTCAATCAATCTCTGGAAGCAAGGACAGACCTAACCGTACCGAACACGGAGGATATGAACATGGCAGCGGAGGAATACCCGTAAGCGTTGCTATTTTCAACGTTTCTACAAACGTGTCTTGGCTTAAAGAATTTTATGATGTTGACCTTACCATTATCAATAATGCCGATGACGATTTTTCAATTCAGAACTCAAAGGCGGTATTGAATTTGCCAAAAGGTTTATCTTTAGCCGATACTGACAGAAAAGAAAGTCTTACGCAGATCATGGGCAATAAAGGTGTAATTGGCAGCAAGGAAACGGAACACGCTTCTTGGATAGTGCGCGGAGATAAGGCGGGTTCATATGACCTTTCGGCAGAGTTCACAGGCGTGCTTATGCCTTTGAATGAAGATGTAAAGGTAATTTTTAAAACAGACGAACCGCTTATTGTGCATGACGGAACAGGCTTGAAGCTTGATATTACTGTAACTGAGGGACTTGATTACTGGACCAATAGCTTTACTTTTACAAATAACAGCGAACGTGATATATACAATTTTGCGGCAAGCTTCAGCGGCAGCGCTCAACTGTCTGAATTTTCGGCTATGTATATAGAGTATCCAGACGGAACGATTGAAATCGCTGAAATCAATAAAGGCGTTCCAGATTTGGAGAATTCGGATATTTTTCTGCCAGCGTTGATTGATGATGAAAATCAAAGCATATATGACCATAGGACAGTTAAGCCGGGTCAAACTGTGACAGGATACTTTTCAATATACCGCAGGGACGGATTTACTAATGACGACTAAACTCTAATTTAACTGCCGTGCTGCCAAAAGTATAACGGCACGGCAGCTTTAAATCTTCAATTATGAAAGGACGACTTTATGCGAATTAATCCATATGGAATAAACTTTAAATCTGAAATTAAAAAATACAAAATGCTTTGCAGAGGCAAAAATCCTCAATGCAAAAATTATTTGGAGTGGAGAGCTTATATATTAAGCCTTATTGATAGTTTTGATGTAAAAGCACTTGAAAATTTCAGACATTTTTGTTTATATCAAGAAGAACTTGAAAAGTATGGTAAGGAAATGTTTTTTGCTCTTGCAATAGCTTTTATAACGCTATATTTTCCCTTAATTGATAACGTGAATATAGACGGTATAACATTAGGAATAATAGCTTCTGTAATATCTTTTATTATATCATATCTTTATTTGGACAATAATTGTTCAATGGATTTTTATCGCGATGTTGCAGAAATTGCAAAAGAAAAAATAGAATCATTACCCGAAGAAGAACGCTTGTTAATTAAAATTAACAACAATGGGGCACAAAAATTGCTATCTTCAAATAGCAAATAAATATTATTAAATGAAAGGACGTTGTTTATGAAAAACAAAAAGCTTTGTTCGCTGTTTTTAGCGATAATACTTATGTTTAATATGTCTGCGGTGCTTCCGATCGAAGTATTTGCCGAAATCGGCTCGCATACATATACATATGATAATTACACGGTTGAGTATGCTGTTCTCAATGAGTGGGAGGGCAATCAAAGTGTTCAAGTCACTATCCGTAATACAGGAACGGAATCAATTCTAAACTGGGCGCTTGCGTATCGTGCGGGCGGTGAGGTAAACGGCTTATGGAATGCTGTTTCTCCTAAAGAAAATATAATTAAAAATGCAGGCTACAATTATGAAATTGAGCCTAACGGTTCTGTGTCATTTGGATATATATTGTCTGGTGAAAATCTGGAATTACCCGAAAAATTTGAAATGGTTTCAAAAAGAGTTGATGTTACCGAGGGTTACGAGGTACAGTTTGATGTATTTGATGATTGGGGCGACGGTTTTCAAGGTGCTGTTACTGTAACAAATACTGGCAGCGAGCCGTTGGAGGCTTGGGCTTTGACCTTTGATACTAATTTCATTATTAATAATTCTTGGGGCGGACGTATAATCGACGTTTCCGAAAATAGCTATACCATTGCAAGCGAAATGTGGACTAATCCCATTATGCCTAATTCTTCGTCGTCATTTGGTTTTACGGCGGCAAAACAAGCGGATACAGAAGCGGCTGCAACAAATTTTGTATTGACATCTGTAAAAATTGACGAGAATGCAGTAACCGAAGAAGCTGCAATTACAGCAGAAGCTGCTTACGATTCAGAAAAAAATACGGTAGCTATCGTATGGCAGTCTACTGTTCCCACAGGCACTTTTGAGGTTATGACATCACTTGACGGGGTTAATTTTGAGACTGTTGCAACAGTTGAAAATGCCGCTTTTTATGATTATGTAATAGACAGCGGATTTGGCGTTCTCTATGTTAAAATACGACAGAATATTGACGGAGATATTGTTGAGAGTAACGTTGTTACTGTTACTGAAAGTGCCGAAAATATAGACTATAAGCTTGATACAGACGAGGACGGTCTGCCCGATTATTATGAGGATATTCTCGGTACTGATAAAAATAATGCCGATACAGACAGCGACGGACTTTCTGACGGTTACGAGGTATTGTATCTTGGAACAGATCCGCTTAAAGCTGACAGCGATGATAACGGCATAAACGACGGTGACGAAGATTTTGACAATGACGGACTTACAAATGCTAAAGAATGTGAATTGGGAACAGACCCTAATACTGCCGATACAGACGGTGACGGTCTGAGTGACGGCGCAGAGGTAAATATTTACGGAACTGGCCCATTGAAATATGATACAGACGGCGATGGAATTTCAGACGGTGATGAAATTACTCTCGGACTTAACCCTAACAGCGCAGCTACTGACGGAACACCTGATAGTGAGCGTACATTTACGCAGACAGTTTCTTCCGATTCGGAGGCTTTGTCTGCTGTAAATGATGATAACGATACTCCCTTTAAGGTTTCTTTGGAAATGAAATCGGCAGGCGTTGCGAAAAACAATGTCTATGCTCGTGAAAGCGGTTACTCAAAGGCAATTGAAAATTCTGCAATTATAGGTATTGTTCCCGAATTTGTTTACACAGACGGACTTGCGGTTGAGGAAGTTACCGTAAAGTTTGAGCTTGAAAACTCTATCATGAACAACACATTGGGTACATATACTGACGAGAGTGACGAGTTTAAGGGGATAAAGCGTCTTAACGTCTTCATGTTTTTTGAGGACATTAATATGCTACTGCCTGTTGAAACTTTCCACGATGAAGCGACAAATACGGTGTACACAAAGACTGACAGAATGGGTACATACTGCCTTGTGGATATGGAGTTATGGCTTGATGCACTTAAAGTACCTGCTAATGCTTCAATTTCTGAAGAAATGGAAGTTATTGAAAACAGGATAGTGTTACAAAATTCTCTTGACATTGACATTAATTCGGTATATAATGAAGATGAAGTTAATTTAAACCAAAATGACGAATTGAGAGACGGATTTAATTTAGTTTTTGTTATTGATACACGCAACACCAAAACTTATGATGAGTTCAAGCTTATGAAAGACAGAATTCTTGATATTAGCAGAACTGTTTTAAAAAATTCTCCTAATGCAAGAATTTATTTTATGAATCAAAACACGTCATTAATATCTAACGAACATTACTATTTTTATTCTGATTTATACGGAGAATTAATAGAAGATGAGAACGGAAATAAGTTGCGTTGCAACTATTTTACAGATTATACTCACATTGAAAGAGAATCGACAGCTTTTACACGCACACAAAGCGAAAACAGTAAAGTTGTTTTATCCGACGCATTAGAGGGAGTTATAGCAGAATGCGATTTAACTCGTGAAACGTTTGTGTTCAGCATTTTTAATCAAGAGAATGTTATGTACCGTTCTTCCAATGGGTATGATGTTCTTAACGATGCTGTTGCGAACGGTGCAAATATCAGCGTAATTTCCTCAATTGATGAATCAAAAAAATATGGCTATGCACATGATATGTATAAGAAAAGCGGTGGAAAACTTTTTTCAGACCAATATGACTATACCGAAGATGTAATCAAACATATATACGGTAAAAAAGTCAATAAGGAAGAAAATACCAAAGAATATTGGATGATTCTTTCAACTGGTTTGGAATATGTTCAGCTTGATGATACTGTTTCAAATATTTATTTTAAGCATGGAAAGAAAGGTATTAAAGAATCTGATACGGACAAAGACGGTTTGATTGATTATGATGAGATTAGTTTTATCTGCAATCTTATAAAGTTTAATAATGGATTTGTTGAACTGCCAACATATGGTGAGTGCATTGATTATAAAGCAGAACTTACTTATGTTGACAGAGGTCTTTATAGATTTGACGATGAATTAATCACCGATAGCAATTTTATTAATTATGTTAAATCTACCGTTAGGGTTTTACCGATTTTTTCCGATCCTACTTTTGCTGATGGTGATGGGGATGGAATAAATGATCCTGAAGATTATATGCCGTTAGTTGCACTTAATTATACAGATACAAAATTTTCAAAATTTGTAGATACAGCAGAATTTTATGAATTATTATTTATTCTTGAGTGTCCAATGATGAAAGGATTTACTCCTGATGAATGTGTTGATTGTATCGAAATACTTCGCAAATATAAGGGTACAACTAACCTTGAAGCATTTCAGCAAGAAATGATTTCTTCTGGATTAATTTCTTTTGATGCAAATTCTAAACCCAGTTTGATAGATAGATTTATGTTTGGAACATTGATAGAATATCCATCATCGCCACTACTTTATGAATATGAAAACTATGCAAGTGGCACAAGTTTTAAAGAAATGTTTTTAATAAGTTGGCATGAATGGTCGACTTATTGCAAGACAGCATTTGATTTTTGGGCAGTTGGAACTGCGGAACAATATGCTAATTATATGCAGAACTGGCATAAAACATCATATATGCCAGAAGATTATGATTTTCATTTTAATTTTGATGATTATGACAAGGACTTAATTGACGATTCTGCACATAGCGCAGCAAATTTTAGGAAATTAAAAGAATCTTATCGTGTGCAAGAACAAGGAGCTGATGTTATAGAAAGTTTACGAAAAAATGGAAAACTTCCTGAAGAATATATAACTAAAGAAAAAGCAAGAGAATTGGGCTGGGACAACGGCAAGGCTTTAAAAAATTATGCTCCTGGGAAAAAAATAGGAGGTGATAAATTCTCAGATACAAAACATCAATTACCATATGCACCAAATAGAGAATGGTTTGAAGTAGATGTTGGAATGGATTATGCACTTAAACGCTCTAATAAAATTAATCCTGCATATAGAATATTATATTCCAATGATGGATTAATATATGGTACATTTGATCATTATGAAACTATGTTTTATATTGGAACTTTTTAAGGAGATTAAATATGTTTGGTTATTTTTATGCATTTGTTAATGAATTTATTTCTTATAGACAATTTGAAAATTGGGTTTATACTTCCCTAGAGTTACTTTCACAGGTACTATGCAATGAATCAGAGTTATTTACTGAATTATTGGAATGTGATTACTACTCTGAAAATGCTGTAGAACATTTAAAGAATGTTTTGAGAAATAAATTTGACATTCTATATACCCCTGAAAGTTACAATGAATTTATAAATTCTGCTGATGAAAATTTGAAAAATCTGATGGAGAATAATGTTGGTAATATAGACAATATTACATTTAATTGTATAGGAATAGATACATATAGTAAACTTCAAAAAAAAATACAAATTGTTTTTAACTTTCCTGAATGGTACGGAATGAATTGGAATGCATTCAATGATCTTATTTACTTGCCAAATATGTGCACTATCAAAATAATAAACATACAAGAAATGAAGAACTCTATTCCAGATGAAACAGAAATTTTTTTAAAACTGTTGCGAAACAATTTGCCTGAAAATGGTAAATTAATTTTTGAATAAACTTAAAAAATGTCAATGCAGAATTCTGAGAAAATGCAACTTAAATCAGCGGTAATATATTTTGCCGCTGATTTTAAATTTACAAATTATTATAATATGAAGATAATTAATTGGATAATACGTGTTCTCATATGTGTTGCAGTATATACATATAAATAAATGTTTGTATTTTTGTGCGAACTTTAATAAAATGTGAGGAATTTATCATGTTAAATTTACCCTAAAATAAATATGAGCTTTATTATAGATATATGAGATTTGTATGTTATTTGTACGAATTTTATTGATTAATTTATAATTTTCTACAAACTTTTAAAAAAGTGGAAAGCCCTTAACAAAACGAGGTATACAACTTATTTTATTTAAGTTGTATACCTTGTTTTTGTATATATTATGTTTTAGGGAATAACGCAAAATCGACAGTTAGAGTAATAGATAGAGTGTAGAGAACGGTACGCCCATAAGTAACAGTATGACTGAACTCTACACATTAATGCGGTATCTGCAATCCGATATTCTGGAGGACTTAAACATACACCACTTTGATGAATGGGCAACAGTCTTTGGCGAAGTGACAACAGATTATGATTATTGTTTATAGTGCGCCAAAGTCAAATAACATACCGCCGTTCGGATCAAGAACGGCGTCTATTAACC
>CANQTP010000054.1 GCA_947626755.1 uncultured Clostridia bacterium | reverse complement strand
TTTTTTTACCTTTGGCTGCAAGGTAAATCTTTATGAGACAGAAAATATGAAACAGCGTTTTTCCGAAGCGGGATTTGGCATTTCTTCCGAAGAATCCGCCGCTGACATATTTGTTATAAATTCCTGCACAGTCACCGAAACCGGCGACAAGAAGATGAAGAAAGAACTCCGCCGCCTTAAGCGAACCTATCCGGAAAGCATTATCGTGCTGACAGGCTGTTTTCCGCAGGCGTTCGGGGAAGAAGCGGAAAAACTCGGCGAGGCGGACATTGTAACAGGCACAAAAAACAGGAGCAAACTTCCGCAGATCGTTTCGGACTATATAAAAAGCCGCAAAAGAACAGTTGAAATATGCGGATACACGCGGAGCGAAGCCTTTGAAAGCTGTTCAAACAAAGGCTATGAAAGCAACACCCGCGGGTTTATGAAAATTCAGGACGGCTGCGGAATGTTCTGCACATACTGCATTATTCCCTACTCGCGGGGAAATTTCCGCTCAAAGCCGCTTGCGGACATAATTTCCGAAGCTGAAACTCTTTCCGCTTCAGGTTACAAAGAAATAGTTCTGACGGGAATAAACCTTTCGTTTTACGGCATTGACTTAGGAAAGCAGCTTGCGGACGCAGTGGAAGCCGTCTGTTCGGTTGACGGCATAGAACGGGTCAGACTGAGTTCCATTGAGCCTGAAATGATCACAGATGACACCATTAAACGGCTTTCCGCTCTTGAAAAGCTCTGTCCCCACTTCCACCTGTCGCTGCAAAGCGGCTGCGACAAGACTTTAAAGGCAATGCACCGCCGCTATCTTTCGGCGGACTACGCAAAACTTGTGGGAACGCTGCGGGAAAATTTTCCGGACTGTTCCATAACGACCGACATTATGGTGGGTTTTCCGGGGGAAACTGACGGGGATTTCCGTGAATCTCTAAAATTTGCCGAAAGCATAGGATTTGCAAAAGCGCACATATTCCCCTATTCCCGCCGAAGCGGTACTCCTGCCGCGGAAATGCCCGATCAGATCCCGCAGGAGATAAAGCACCGCCGTGCCGCAGAAATGGAGCGTGCCATGTCACGAAGCAGGGAATTTTTCCTTGAAAGTCAGGTAGGGAAAGTGTTTCCCGTGCTTTTTGAACGTGAAAAAGCGGACGGTGTCCACAACGGATATACGCCGAATTATACAAAAGTAAAAATATTAACAAAATATTCAGAGAAAAGTTTGCGCAATGAACTTTTTTATGTTAAAATAGTAGAAGCAGGGAAAGATCATTGCATAGGTGAAATAGTATCAAACCATTAAGGAGAGTATAAAATATGTCAGTATATCGTATTTATGTTGAGAAAAAGCCTGAATACGCCGTTGAAGCAAAGAATCTTCTTTCGGACGTCAAAACAGCTCTGCGCCTTGACGGTCTGCGGAATATCCGCATTCTGAACCGTTACGATGCGGAAGGTCTCAGCAAGGAGGATTTTGAACTTGCAATTACAAACGTCTTTTCCGAGCCTGCTGTTGACGTTTGCAGCAGAACGCTCCCGCAGCTGAAAGACACCGAGTCAGTATTTGCCGTGGAATTTCTCCCCGGACAGTTCGATCAGAGAGCCGATTCCTGCGAACAGTGCATACAGATCCTCACTCAGGGAGAACGCTGCCGCATACGCAATGCACGCATTTACATCATTGACGGAAAACTTGATCCCGCTGAAACTGCAAAGCTTAAATCATACATAATAAACCCAGTTGAAAGCCGTGAAGCTTCCCTTGAAGAAGCGGACACTCTCGCTTCGGACTATGATATTCCCACGGAAGTAAAGACTCTGGAAAATTTTATACACCTTAAAGAAGTGGAACTTGCAAAGTTTATCGACGATTTCGGTCTTGCAATGGATCTGGACGATATTAAATTCTGCCAGAATTACTTTAAAACCGAGGAAAAGCGCGACCCCACAATTACTGAAATACGAATGATAGACACATACTGGTCGGATCACTGCCGCCACACCACATTCTCCACCATCATTGACAATGCGTCCATCAATGCCGACTATATCAGAAAGACCTATGACAAGTACATTGAAGTGCGCAAAGAACTTGGCAGGACGGACAAGCCCATAACTCTTATGGATATTGCCACAATTGCAGCTAAAAAGCTGAAAAAGGACGGCGTTCTCAAGGATCTTGACGAGTCCGAGGAGATAAACGCCTGCTCTGTTGAAATAAAAGTAGATGTTGACGGCGAACTTCAGGACTGGCTGCTGATGTTCAAGAACGAGACCCACAACCACCCCACCGAGATCGAACCTTTCGGCGGCGCGGCTACCTGTCTGGGCGGAGCGATCCGCGATCCGCTGTCGGGACGTTCCTACGTTTATCAGGCGATGCGCGTTACAGGTGCGGCAAATCCCCTTGTTCCCGTTGAAGATACCATTCACGGAAAACTGCCCCAGAGGAAAATTACCGTGGGCGCGGCAAACGGTTACAGTTCTTACGGAAACCAGATCGGTCTTGCCACGGGTCATGTTTCGGAAGTTTACCACCCGGGATATGTTGCGAAACGTCTTGAAATAGGCGCTGTTCTTGGAGCTGCCCCAAAGGAAAACGTTATACGCGAAGTTCCAGTTCCCGATGATATTATCATACTTCTGGGCGGAAGAACGGGACGTGACGGCTGCGGCGGCGCAACAGGTTCTTCCAAATCACATACCGAGGCTTCCCTTGAACACTGCGGCGCGGAAGTTCAGAAAGGTAATCCTGCCGAGGAAAGAAAGCTCCAGAGACTTTTCAGAAACCCCGATGTTACAAAGATGATTAAGCGCTGCAACGATTTCGGCGCAGGCGGCGTTTCGGTAGCTATCGGCGAACTTACGGACGGTCTTGTTATAGATCTTAATAAAGTTCCCAAAAAATATGACGGTCTGGACGGCACGGAACTGGCAATTTCCGAAAGTCAGGAACGTATGGCAGTAGTTGTCCGCAAAGAGGACGAGGAGAAATTTATTGCCGAAGCCGCCAAGGAAAATCTCGAAGCCACCAAAGTTGCCATTGTCACCGAAGAACCACGTCTTAAAATGACTTGGAACGGAAAGGTAATAGTTGACCTTTCAAGAGAGTTCCTCAATTCAAACGGCGCGGAAAAGCACACTACAGTTGCCGTTCCCGTTCCCGTAACAACACAGATGAAAACTTACAGCGACACTCCCGAAAGCTGGGAACAGCTTATGAGCAATCTCAATGTCTGCTCGCAAAAGGGGCTTGTGGAGCGTTTTGACTCGACTATCGGCGCGGGAACGGTGCTTATGCCTTACGGCGGTGCTTATCAGCTTACCCCGACTCAGGCTATGGCGGCAAAGATCCCCGTTCTTAAAGGCGAAACGGACACCTGTTCAATTATGGGCTGGGGCTACAATCCGTACATCAGCGACAAGAGTCCGTATCACGGGGCGATATTTGCGGTCATTGAATCAATTGCAAAGGTCGTTGCCGCAGGCGGAAGCTACAAAAAATGCTGGCTTACTTTCCAAGAATATTTTGAAAGAACGCAGGATAATCCCACCCGCTGGGGAAAGCCTTTCTCCGCACTTCTTGGAGCGTTCAAGGCACAGCTTGAACTGGGCTGCGGCGCTATCGGCGGCAAGGATTCAATGTCGGGAACATTTGAAAATATAGACGTTCCCGCAACGCTTGTTTCCTTTGCTGTATCGACTGCCTCAGCAAAGAAGATCATTTCCCCCGAATTCAAGAAAGCGGGCGACAAAGTTATCCTCATCACCCCTGATCTGGACGAAAACGGACTGCCTGTATTTGACAGTGTAAAATCCTGCTTTGAACGTGTTGAAAAACTAATTGCGGACGGTTCTGCCGCTGCCGTATGGGCTTTAGGATTCGGCGGCGTCGCGGAAGCGGTGGCAAAAATGTCCTTGGGAAACCGAATAGGCTTCAAGTTCGGCAAGAAACTTTCCGACGATCTGATGTTCTATTCAAGATACGGTTCATTTGTTATAGAACTGAACGGCGATCCATTCACAGTGGAAAATGTTATCGGTGAGACCATTCCCGAATATATCATCGACTGCAAGACGTACACAGTTGATATGGCAAATATCCAGAAAAAGTGGGAGGACAAGCTGGAACCTGTTTTCCCCTGCAATATCAGGACAGAACAGAAACCCGCTAAGATATTCACATACACCGCAAAGGAATCCGTACAGCACGCTTCATCATTTGCAAAACCGAGAGTGCTTATACCCGTATTCCCCGGCACTAACTGCGAATATGACACGGCGAGGGTCTTTGAACGCGCGGGTGCAGTTCCGGAAGTTGTTGTAATAAAGAATCTTTCCTCCGCGGCGCTTGAGGACAGTGTTTCATACTTTGAAAAAGCTGTAAAGCAAAGCCAGATAATCATGATCCCCGGAGGTTTCTCAGGCGGCGACGAACCCGACGGTTCGGGAAAATTCATTACCGCATTTTTCAGAAATCCCCGCATAAAAGACGCAGTCCACGATCTTCTTGACAACCGCGACGGACTTATGCTGGGCATATGCAACGGTTTCCAAGCGCTTATAAAACTGGGACTTGTTCCGTATGGAAAAATTGTTGACATGACGGAGAACTCCCCTACCCTGACTTTCAACACCATAGGCAGACACCAGTCAATGATGGTTCGTACAAGAGTTGCTTCAAACAAGTCTCCATGGCTTGCGGGCTGTGAAGTAGGAGAAATTCACAGAGTTGCGATTTCTCACGGTGAGGGACGTTTTGTAGCTTCTCCCGAACTTATAAAACAACTTGCGGACAACGGACAGATAGCGTTCCAATATGTTGATATGAACGGCGAGCCGACGCTTGATATTCGTTACAATCCGAATACTTCCTATGAAGCGATCGAGGGAATCACTTCGCCCGACGGACGTATCCTCGGAAAGATGGCGCACAGTGAGCGTATCGGTTCGGAAATATGCAAGAACGTTCCGGGAAACAAAGACCAGAAGATATTTGAAAGCGGAGTTGCGTATTTCAAATAAAAAACTTTTCGGCGGTCATTATTTAAGTGACCGCCGAACTTATAAATTTTAAAAACGGAGTTTTTATGAACGCATTTCAAAAAATAAAAAATTATTTTTCAAAGGGAGAACTTATTTTATGGAGTTCTTCGGTAATTCTGATAATCGTTTCATTTTTCATTTTTGACAGGGTAAATTATCTGACGCTGACGGCTTCGGTAATAGGCGTTACAGCACTTATTTTCAACGCAAAAGGCAATCCCGTAGGACAGGTGCTGATAATAATTTTCAGCATATTCTATGCAATAATTTCATACTCTTTTGCCTATTATGGGGAAATGATAACCTATCTGGGGATGTCCGCGCCTATGGCGGCAGTTGCTCTTGTGTCATGGCTGAGAAACCCCTACAAAGGCAACAAGGCGGAAGTAAAAGTCAACCGTCTGAAATTAAAAGAAGTAATTTTCATGCTTGTGCTTACCGTATTCGTGACGATAATTTTCTATTTCATATTGAAAAATCTCGGAACGTCCAACCTTGCGCCGAGCACATTTTCGGTAACTACAAGTTTTATTGCGGCGTATCTGACATTCCGCAGAAGTCCGTTCTTTGCGCTTGCATATGCTTCAAATGACGTTGTTCTTTTAATTTTATGGATAATGGCGGCATTTAAAGATATTTCCTACCTGTCGGTAATAATCTGCTTTGCAATGTTTCTGATAAACGATCTTTACGGTTTTATAAACTGGACTAAAATGGAGAAAAGGCAAGCAGAATAAAATATCTGAACGGCATTTTTAAACCGTTCCGATATTTTTAATAATATTATTTTTTAATTATCGGCTGACGGATAATCGTTTTAAGCCTTTCGGGAGCGCATTTTCTCGGGTCGGAAAGGTAAATTTCATGGTGAAGTCTTTCTTCGGAAACGTCCGTGACAAACCCGTTTTTCTCTGAAAATTCCCGCATAATACGAATTGTTCCGGGCTCGTTGTCATACGGACCGATGTGCATACACTGAACGCATTTTCCCTCATTATAAGTTAAAAATTCCACCTTTGAAAAATCGGTTTTCTTTTTGTTTTCCGCTTCGGAAACTGCCCAATCAAATTCCTCTTTCGTAACAAAATCAGGCAGGCGTATCACCGAAATAAATTCAAAATTTTCTTTATGGGAAAAGTCAATTTCCTCGCCGCCCGACTGTTTCCAGAAGCCCTCAAGGGGCGGAACTACATAATCAAAATATCCGTCAATTTTATGTGTTCCCATTTTGCTCATTTTAATTGTAAATGCAATTCCGTACAAAAGCCCGATAGACGCTTTATATTCGCCGTTTTCTGCGTTGGGATCTCCCTTTCCCCGAACGGCGATATAATTCATTTCGGGAACGGTAACTATTGTAGGCTTTTTAGGCGGCATATAAAATTCCTTATATTCTTTTTTGAAATCAAATGACATGATCTTTACCCTCTTTATTTGAAGTTGTCCATTTCGTCTTTTTCAGTTTTGGTGCAGGAAGTTCCTCATACATGGCGTTAAATAAACCTGTCAAAAACTCTCTGTTATCAACTTCGTCTACCATCAACATCTCTTTTGCTCCTTCATATGGTAATTCATAGGTCGCTGTTGGCATATAGCTGATCGCTGCTTTTATTGGTTTTACAAGCAATCTGTCATCATAGATGCCGCCTACGATTTTGCCACAGTAATAGATGATAAATTCTCCCATCATAGCCCGATATGTAATTTCATCCAATTCGGATAATTGCCCTAAAATAAAATCTAAATATTCTTTACTTGACGCCATTATTCCACCTCAAATCCCGATTTGTTTAAGACATTTTTTCGGCAAGATCTCTGAGCTTTTGGACAAAGTTTTCTTCCCATGTTGCGGTTTTACAAAGCCATTCGCAGGGAAATTCTTCACACAGTCCGCAGAATTTTACGCCGTGTTTTTCGCAGCATCTGAATATTTCGCAGCCGTTTTCCCACATATGTACACATTCACCGTGATTTTCAAGACAGCCTGCACATTTGCCGCTCTGAAAATGTTCGCAGTCGGAACAGTTTCCTCCGCAGGGCGTAATTTTACTGAGATCAATAGTTTTTTCCATACAGTATACCTCATTTCATAAAGTTTTGATAAAAGTATACCATACCAAACCTGACAACATTATGTCATATTTCATATTTTTTTGAAATATTTTTCAGTAGTCCGGCAAACTGTTCGCGGTATTCTTGCGGTGAAATAATTTCCGCGTTGTCCCCGAAAGTAAGAATATATCTGAAAAACGACGGCACGTCCGACCATGTAAAAGTTACTTCAATTTCTCCGTTTTTATTATAATTTATAAAATCAATGCCGAATTCATCAATTATACGCCATTTTACCGAATCGTCAAATCGAACGACAGCCGTTATTTCACCCTTTGTATGCCTTAATTTATCGGGAACATATGCGGGAATTTCCCTTTCTTCAAATTTTTCGCCGATGTTTTTCAGATCGGTCATTCGCGTAAGTTTGAACATTCTGTAGTCTTGTTTGTCCTTGCAAAAACCTCGCACATACCAGCTTGACCATTGATAAATAAGATCATACGGTTCAATTATCCTACTGCTGCCGCCGTTCGGAGAATGATATTCAAAAGAAATTTTTTCTTTGTTTTCTATCGCATTTTTTATAATTTCAATTTTATCAGCGACTGCACTTTTATCCCAGCCCGAAAGATCAATAATTATATTTTTATTTTCTGCGGACATTGACGAGCCTGCCGAGAATTTTTCCATTAGTCTGCTGTAATAATTCGTATTGCTTACGCTGTCAAGACTCCGCAGTCCGTCAAGTACGGCGTGCATTTCCTTTGAAGAAAGCAGCGTTTTGTCTATTTTATATCCTTCCATTATAAAAATGCCCCCGCCGTTTCCCCTTTTGGAATATATGGGTATGCCTGCCATTCCAAGTGTATCAATATAACGGTATACGGTACGGTCGGAAACTTCGTAAAGTTCCGCAAGTTCATGAACGGTAACTTTTTCTCTCTGAAGAAGAACTGATAAAATTCCTACAAGTCTGTCTATTTTCATATTTCCTCCAAAAAATAATTCATTTTCGACATTATTCGACAAAATATTAAACAATAAAATATATATTTTTTCAAGCACATTTTACAAAAAATTTAATTTTGTATTGACAAATCGCACATTTTGTAATAAAATAAAGAAAAATATAAAAAAAGGGGCAACTATTATGATGGATCTTAAAAACAAGATCAGGATCAGATTGAAACTTCAGGCTTTGCATGATGAATTCTGTCCTGATTTTGAACCCGATTGGGAAAACAACACTGTTTCAAAATACTACATATACCTGAATAATGTTACAAACAGGTATTATGTAGGAGTTGAGTATGATTTCAGCCGTATCGCAAGCGTATGGTTCCCGAATATGCATATCGCATATAAGGTATGCAATATTATGAACGGAAAATCATATACCCCAAGGAACAATGTCAGAAACCCTTCCTGATCTCGTCAATAAGCTTTTCCGCTATTGGTGAGAAAACCTGATATTTTTTCCAGATAACGTACAGTTTTGTTTCAAGTTTCGGAGAAAGCGGACGGAAAACCAGTCCGCTTTCTTTGCTTGTGTCTATAAGGCGGTCAAAACTCAGCATAAGCCCGAGACCTTCCCGCACAAACACCAAACCGTTATAAGCTAAATTAAATGTTCCCGAAACATCGAGCATATCCGCCTTTTCTCCGCACCAACGGGAAATATCGTTTTCCATGCTCTGTTCCGAACAGATCAGCGATCTTTCCGCAATATCGGAAAAGGTAATTTCCGCTTTTTCCGCAAGAACATCATCGCTTTTCATTATAACTCCCCATACATCGGCATCGGGAATTTCGACATAATTGTACTTTGAAAGATCCGGCGGTTCGCATATTACCGCAAAATCCAGCAGTCCCCTGTCAAGGCGTTCCGCCGCCTGCTCGGTATTCCCGCTGGTGATATGATATCGAAGCCCGGGATAGTGTCTGCGAAGTTCGCCTATTTTCTGCGCAAGAAAATGTATCTGACAGCTTTCCGCGCAGCCTATATAAACGTCCCCGCCTGTGAGTTCGTCAAGAGTGCGGAATTCTTCCTCGGTCTTGTCTACCATTGAGAGAATATCTTCCGCACGTTTCCGCAATAACATTCCCTCGTCCGTTAATCTTACACTGTAATTCCCGCGGTTAAAAAGCTTTTTTCCCAGTTCGTCCTCAAGCTGTCTCAGCTGTCTGGAAAGCGTAGGCTGCGTGATATGAAGCTTTTCCGCGGCTTTTGTAATGTTCTCCTCCCTTGCAACGGTAAGAAAATAACGCAGGACCCTTATTTCCATAATATGACCTCCCGAAAATATTATAGCACATTCAGAAATGCTTTTCAAGCATTTCCCGAAATAAAAAATAAGTATTAGACATTTCGGAAATAATGTTATATAATGTATTCAGAAAGGGAGCGAAGAGTATGGCTTTTACCGAAGAAAACAACTTTTCGGAATGTTTGTCGGATATAGGGATACGCGGAAAGGAAAGTGCGGAAATTTTAAATGCCCATTCAGAATGCGATATTCCCGAAGTTTTAGACCTGTTAAAAAAACACAAAAAAGCCGTTCTCTGCGAATCTCACAAGTTAGAAAAACAGATCGACTGTCTTGATTATCTTATCTATCGTTTTGAAAAAGAGATCGGGACAAACACGGAAAGGCGGTAATTTTTATGTCGGAAAAATTAACTCTTGTTTCGGAATGGGATAAAACATTTCCCAAAAGCGAAAAGGTAAACCACAGCAAGGTAACATTCACAAACCGTTACGGAATAACACTTGCGGCGGATATGTACGTTCCGAAAAATGCAGGCGGAAAACTTCCCGCAATTGCCGTTTGCGGACCTTTCGGTGCAGTAAAGGAGCAGGCTTCGGGACTTTACGCCCAGACAATGGCGGAACGCGGTTTCCTGACAATTGCTTTTGATCCGTCCTTTACGGGCGAAAGCGGAGGAACTCCCCGCTATATGGCTTCTCCCGATATAAATACGGAAGATTTCATGGCGGCGGTGGATTTCCTTTCAGTGCAGAAAAATGTCGATCCCGAAAAGATAGGAATTATCGGCATCTGCGGTTGGGGCGGACTTGCTCTTAATACTGCCGCTCTCGATACAAGAATAAAGGCAACTGTCGCTTCAACAATGTACGATATGGCAAGGGTAAACGCCAACGGTTATTTTGATTCGGAAAACAGCGAGGAACAGCGTTACGAAAAGAAAAAAGCTCTTAACGCACAGCGCATAACCGATTTTAAAAACGGTTCATATCAGCTTGGCGGCGGAGTCGTTGATCCGCTTCCCGAAGATGCGCCTTTCTTTGTAAAGGATTATCATGCGTATTACAAGACAGAAAGAGGCTATCACAAGCGTTCACTTAATTCCAACGGCGGTTGGAATGTTATCGGCGGTATGTCGTTTATGAATCAGCCCATAAATTGTTATATAAATGAAATACGAAATGCCGTTCTCATAATTCACGGTGAAAAAGCACATTCCTGCTATTTCAGCAGGGACGCTTACGCCGCTATGACAAAAGACAGCAAATATGCTGAAAATAAAGAACTGCTCATAATTCCCGATGCCGTTCACACGGATCTTTACGACAATTTAAATGTTATACCATTTGACAAAATGGAGAAATTCTTTAAAGAAAATTTAGCATGATAAAGAAGGTCTAATATGCAGATAATTGAAAACATGACATTTGACGAAGAACGCGCTTTGTATGGAAGCCGTGACGTTACCGCAAGAAAATGTTCATTTGACGGTCCTGCCGACGGCGAAAGCGCGTTCAAGGAAAGCCGCAGCATTACCGCGGAAGATTGTTATTTCAATTTAAGATACCCGTTCTGGCATAACAGCGGACTTGTAATTTCCGATTCAGAAATGACCGAAAACTGCCGCGCGGCACTCTGGTATACGGATCATGCAGAAATTTCCCGCACAAAACTTCACGGGATAAAAGCTTTGCGGGAATGTTCTGATATTTCCATGCGTGATTGTGATATAATTTCTCCCGAGTTCGGCTGGTCGGTAAAAAATATCACCATGAAAAATGTCAATGCGGTAAGCGAATATTTCATGCTCCGTTCGGAAAATATGAAATTTACAAATGTTGAGCTTGACGGGAAATATTCTTTCCAGTATATAAAAAGTGCTGAATTTGAAAACTGCCGTTTCAACACAAAAGATGCTTTCTGGCACGGCGAAAATATTACCGTTCGGAACAGCACCGTTAAAAGCGAATATCTTGCATGGTATTCCGACGGTCTGACGCTTATCGACTGCAAAATTATCGGAACACAGCCGTTTTGCTACTGCAAGAATCTGAAACTTATAAACTGCGAAATGATCGAAACCGATCTTGCATTTGAAAAAAGTTCTGTTGACGCGGATATTATCACGCCTGTAATAAGCATAAAAAATCCCGCAAGCGGAATTATAAAAGTTCCTGCGGTAAATGAAATTATCCGCACTGATCCAAATTCAGAATGCGAAATAATTGTAAAATAAAATTCGGGACTGCGTAAAAGCGGTCCCGAAAATTTTTAACTGTACTGTTCACTGAGATAAAGCGAAACTCTTGACTGAATGAGTTTTGCTGTCTCGTCAGCGGATTTCCCGCCTTGTGCAAATGCGGAAATTTCCTCGTTTACGATATTATTAAGATCCTGATCCCATTGTGATACGGTATCCACCGAGCAGAGAAAATCTATATAACGGTGAATATCATCTTCGGACACGTCCTTGTTTTTAAGTTCGATACCGTTCATATTCATGACAGAATCCCTGTCCACAAGTTCGCCGTTTTCGTTGAACGTTTTATACGGGATAGTATACTGTATTCCGAGATTTTCCAAGTCCTCTTTCAGAACGGGAAAACCGAAAGTCCGTCCTGATGTCCAGCGTTTTTCAATGTAATGTTCATCGTCAGTGGGGTCAAAAAGATCTATCTCTTCTTCATAGACCATATCTTCAAGAGTCATTTTTATAAACTCCCACGCGCCCTCTTTATATTCGGAATCAGCTGCAATGCTTATCTGTGAATTTAATTGCAGTATGCCGTTTGCGCCGTCCTTTCCGGGGAATCCAACAAACGCCGCGTCCTCATGGAGAAGTCCGTTCTCAAGATAATTGAACTCGTTAAATCCACTTAAATATTGTGACATCAATAACGCTTTATCCTCTCCTACCATCATCTGCATTTCTTCATAATCCGTGTAATCGGTTATCTCGGCGGGATATTCCAGAGACTTTTCAAGAATTGCCTTGAATTCATCGGAATCATAATTGCAGGTAACGTTTTCATAGTCAACAAAGCTGCTGTACTGCAAAGCATCGGAAATAAAAGCCTCACGCGTTGTATCATCACTTAAAAGCACCGCACCCTCCGGCATAGCCGCAAGAAGTTCCTCCGCCTTGTCAAATGTCAGCGTATCAACACCCGCAAGCCTTGAAGATTTTCCCACATATGTATTAACAAAAAAACTCAGCGCAATGCTGTAAAGCTTGCCGTCCCGTTCCAACGCGGAAAGCGTATTTGGTATGAATTTATCCCGTGTGTATTCGGGATCGCTGTCCATAAGCTCGTAAATATCCGCAAAAAGTCCCTTTTCAACATAGCTGTCGTATGGCATATTGCTGTCCAGAAGCAGAATATCGGGAATATTTCCCGCAATGAGTTCATTGTTGAAATTGGTGAGCGCGTTGTTATAATCATCATAAACGCCGCTGTTTTCATCTGAATAACAAACCGAACTGATAGCATATTCTTCATTTTCGCGGTTAAATTCCGAAATTGCAGTGCGCATTGATTGATCCAGATTGAAACAGCCAAGGGTCAGCACCTTTTTGGGCGCGATCTCGCTTTCGTCAACAGGTATGATATGTGAACATACAAAGCCTTGTTTCCTTACGGAATTTGTATATCCGCCTGTTACAAAAGAACCGTCTTCACAGGCAATTATATAATCTATCTGATTTGTGTCAACTCCGATATTCAGCAGATTAAGTATCTGCTCTTTTTCAAGAGTATCAGCTCGGTAGCCCGCAATTCCCGTATTTGTCTGAGTATAACAGATATAGTCGCCGCTGCCCGAACTTACTGCATTTACATATTGGTCTTTAAGAACGTGTTCCGTTCCGAAACTTTTGGTGCTGACGTCTATCTCTATTATCTTTACGGAAGAATTTTCACCGAAAGAACTGTAACAAACAGCAGGAACTCCCGTATTTGTAAGCAGCATACCCTGCGTGTAACCCATTGAATTATCAAGTTTGTCAGTCACAAAAAGAAAATTTCCCTCTTTGTCAAATACTTTTACGCAGTCGCTGAGCTGAATAAAAATATTTCCGTCGCTGTCGCTTAAACAGCTGTTTATGTATTGTCCCTCGTTTCTTTCGGAGCTTGTAAGAATATCGGACATTTCCTTGTCGTTTATTTTATTTCCGTCAGGATCGAAAGTCATAAGATGATAAGTGCTCGTTTCTCCGCCCTGCTCCGCAATAGCGGAAATATTTCCGCTTTCGTCTGCAATTATCGAATTTCTTACAATATTTACATAAGTATCCGGATCATTCTGACTATCGTAAACAAGTATTTTGTTCTGAACGTTTCCCGTTTCGTCAAGTGCGGCAATATACAATTTATAATAATATGTATCCTCGCCGTTTTCGTCCTTTGTAGAAATATAGTCGCTGTATTCGCTGTAGAACATACCGTTCTGATAGGAAAGTTCATACAGCATCATAGAATTTGCCTCGTCCGTTTCAAATTCAGTGACCTTGAAAGCTCGTTCCTTGGCGGCTTGCTCCTCGGAAATTTTCTGAATATTTCCGCCGCCGTTATTGCTGTTATTTTCGCTGCCGCCGTCCTCTTTCTTACAACCCGAAAACGCCGACATCATGGTGAAAGCCGCTGTCATTATACACAATGCTTTCCTTAAATTCAAATTCATCTGAACACTTCCTTTTTATTTGATAAAACAAGTATATCATACCAAAAAACAGATTTCAATAAATGTAACCGAATTGTAATTTTTGCCGATAAATCTGTAATAATTCTGTAACCAATGTAATTTTTCTGTAACTAAAAAAATACCGTCTCCCGATAACCGAAAGACAGTATAAAATGATTTTAAAGTATAAAACAGATAAGTCCGCCGCAGCCTTCGTTGATAATGCGTTCAAGAGTTTCCTGAAGTTTAAGGCGTGCGTCAACAGGCATTCGGTAAAGCTTGTTGTGGAGTCCTTCATTGACAAGCTCGTGAAGCGATTTTCCGAAAATGTTTGACTCCCAAATTTTTTGCGGACTCTCCTCAAATTCTTTGAGAAGATACATAACAAGTTCTTCGGACTGCTTTTCCGAGCCTACAATGGGACTTACTTCCGTTACAATATCCGCTTTCATCATATGAATGGACGGCGCGGACGCGCGAAGGCGAACGCCGTATTTACCGCCTTGCTTTACAATTTCGGGCTCTTCAAGAGAAAGTTCGTCTATGGTCGGCATAACTATCCCGTAACCCGTTGCTTCCACTTCGGAAAGAGCATTTTCAATTTTCTCATACTTTTTGCGGATAACGGTAAGTTCTTTCAGAAGCGGCATAAGGTCGCTTTCTCCCGAAATATCTATTCCCGTTTCCTCGCCTATTATTTTATAGAAAAGATTATTTTTCAGATCGACTTCAACTTCCGCGCTTCCCTTTCCAAGGTCAATATCGGTTATCATGGCGCGGCAGATATTTTCATCGTCCATGATCTTTTCTTCAACGCCGTTTACATCGCGGACAAAGCGCACATTTTCATATGCGGAACGGATAGTATTGAAAACATCATTTTTCAGCCAGTGTCCCTTTGAAAGACCTGTTATCCATCTCGGCATACAGATATTTATTTCTTTGATCGGAAATGCGTATAACACCTGTCTGAGAATATCATTAATATCATTTTCCTCTAAATCAACGCAGTTTACGGGAATAACAGGCGTGCCGTATTTTTCGGAAAGCTGTTTTGCAAGCTGCTCCGACTCTTTTGATTCTGGATAAAGACAGTTCAGAAGCACCACAAAAGGTTTATTTATGGAATTAAGTTCATCAATTACCCGCTGTTCCGACTCCTCATATTCTTCACGGGGAATATCGGAAATACTTCCGTCAGTCGTCACCACAAGACCTATTGTGGAATGATCCTGTATCACCTTGCGAGTACCCACTTCCGCAGCCATGGCAAAGGGAACTTCCTCCTCAAACCAAGGAGTTACCACCATTCGCGGTGCTTCATTTTCAATATATCCTATTGCGCTGGGAACTATATATCCCACACAGTCTATCATGCGAACATTGAACCGCGTTTTGTCGCCGATGGTAACTTCAACTGCTTCTTCGGGAATGAATTTCGGCTCGGTGGTCATGATGGTTTTTCCCGCCGAGGACTGGGGAAGTTCGTCAACGGCTCTTTCCCTGCGGTATTCGCTTGAAATATTGGGAATAACAAGCTGCTCCATGAATTTTTTGATAAAAGTTGATTTTCCCGTGCGGACAGGTCCTACAACGCCGATGTAAATATCCCCGTCTGTACGTTTAGCAATATCACAGTAAATATCATTATTTGTCATTATTAATACCTCCATTTTCAGACTATGGGAATGAGTATCATTCCTTTTCCGCTGAGTTTGTCGTCCTCAATTTCGTTTTCGTCAATTATAGCGGAAACGGAAGTGCCGTATTTCTTGGCAATTTCCCACAGATCCTCATTTTCCTCGGCAAAATAAAGTTTCAGCGCATAGTTTGAATTTTTCTTTACCGATTCATTTTCGTCAATATTCAGATCTGTTATGCAGGAAACGTTGACCGTTCCCGTGATCTCTCCTGTAATTTTAAGCTCGGTCTTAGCTTCTATGCTGTTATCCGAAGCAAGATTATATGAGCAGGACACAGGCACAAGTTTTACTTCCGCGCGGGAAAATTCATTTATATTTTCCGCGGGGATATTTACCGAAAATCCCTCGTCCTTTTCAATAATTACCGGTTCGCCCTCTGAACTTTTCGCCATTACACAGTAAGAAACATTTCCGTTTACGGCGATATTTCCGTTTTCGGTGTCGGGCTTTGCGGCAACTCCGTTTACGCTGCACCAGACGTCGTAAATGCGGTCTATGCCGCCGTCACCGTATTCCATAGAACATTTTACCACGCAGGAAGAATTTATCTGCTGCGGCGGAAGTTCTATCTTTATTTCGGAACGCTGACTTTCGGTCTTATAAGATGTTGAATATTCGTCCACCGCAAGTTCTGCGGAAGCCTGACGATATGCGGAACATACAATTAAAAGTGAAATTGTACACTCTGCAATTTTAGAATTTCCGTCACCGTCGGAACGGGGTTCGATCTCGCAGGAAATAATTTCGGGATCAACATTGCATACAAAACGCTCGTCAATGCCTTCCAGATCAATTATCTGCGAAAACGGCAAGGTAAACTGCATTGCTTCTATGCTGTCGGAATCGTCCTTTTTGCAGCTGTAAAGCATATTGATGTATATTTCGCCTTTTGCAATAAGTTTATTGGCAATTACTTTTTTATCGGAAGAAGCGATCACAGCGTCACTTCTTAAAATATTTATTATGGGCGGCTTGGACATTCCGAGGTCAAACTCCTCCGAAACCGTTACACGTTTAGTGGTGTACAGTTTTGACGACGGATATGTGACGGGGATCTTTTTCAGCTGTATTCCCCCGCCGAAAGCGTCACAGACTATCTCTTTCTTTTCGGGCGCGGAAACTTTCACTTTTATGGAAATTGCCCCGCGCACGTCCAGACGGCGCTGGTTTACCGCTCTGCAATTTATGTAGTCGGTACTCGGGAGAATGCTTACCCGCGGTTCGGAAACAGTCCTGCCGAATTCAACGGTTTTTGTGTAGGTAAGCTTCTGCTGAACGGAATTGACCGCGCTGCTGCCTTCGCTGCAATACAAAACGCTTATGCACACCGCCATTTCATAAGTAAGTCTGTCCCCGCCGATGTTGTAGGACAATATTTTGGGAACGGTCACGCACTTGATTATTTTGAAAATTTCGGGATAATAATCAGGCAGCACATAATCAAGTTCCACCGACTGCTCCTGTGTATCGTCAAAAATGACCTCCGCGGCTGCTATCTCCTCTCGGTTTACTTTAAAGTCCATACAAATTCCTCCTTATTTTTCGCGTTTGCTAAAACATTTATATTCGTACAAGCGGGCTTGTATTCCCATATCCGCAGAAAAATTTATAATACTTAGTGTAAAATAAAAGTAGGCAGAGGGAGAAAAGAAAAAAGAGGGCAAGAAAGCCTTGCCCTCAGAGTCACCA
>CANQTP010000053.1 GCA_947626755.1 uncultured Clostridia bacterium | reverse complement strand
GTAATATTATTGTTATGTTTGAGAGAATGATGAAAAATCATGCTTGGAATAACAACAAATAAGGAAGGAAATACATAAAAATGAACCCTTTAATTAGCTTGGTAATACCGGTTTATAACGTTGAAAAATATCTGAGAAAATGTCTGGATTCGGTGCTTGCGCAGACGTATGACAATTTTGAAGCCATTCTTGTAGATGATGGTTCTACCGATAACAGTGGAAAGATCTGTGATGAATATGCAGAAAAGGATAATAGGATAATTGTTTATCATAAACCTAACGGCGGACTTTCGGACGCAAGAAATTACGGAGTAGAACACGCAAATGCCGATTTGGTTTCTTTTATAGATTCTGATGATTATGTTGCCGAGGATTATCTGGAGTATCTTTGGTATTTGATGAAGAAATATGACGTGGATATTGCATCTGTTCATAAATTAAGCGTAAGTGAAAAATCAACATATGTTAAATATTCTAATGGCAAGATTATCGAAAATAAAATGAACACAATTGATGCTTTGAAAAAAATTTGTATAGAGGAAGTGTCTGCTTGTGCAAGGATATATAATAAAGAAATACTAATTAAAAATAAATATCCTGTTGATCGTTTGTTTGAAGATCTTGCAACTACATATAAATTAATAGGTAATTGTGAAAAAGTTGCTTTTAGTAATAAAATCATATATTTTTATGTTCAACATGACAATAGTATTAAAAACAGCAAAATGTCTGAAAGAAAATTTGACATATTTAAATCGGCAGATGAACAACTTAAATATATGGAGAATAATTTTCCAGAAGTAATTTCGGCAGCACATACAAGGTGCGCATGCACATGTATGGAATTGTTGAGCAATACAGAAATTTTACATGACAAAAAATGTCTGCCTTATTTTATTAAAATAAGAAATTATTTAAAAAAACATATAAAATATTTAATTATGGATAGCAATGCAAAATGGCATTGGAAGTTAAGCTGCTTATCAATTATTATGGGATATTATCCTGCTAAATTTGTTTTTAAATCAAAAAATAAAATAAGGAAAATAATTAAAGGTATATAAATATGTTAGTTTACTTTATCGGAACTGTTTTATCTGTTCTATTAGCATATATTTCATTAAAAATAAAGAAATATCAACGACTTAATAATGCTGGAAAATATACAATGGCAAAATTATTTGCCTTTTTGTCATTTGTGCCACTTACTGCCATTATGGCGGTAAGATATAATGTAGGAACAGATTACGGATCATATTACAGCTTTTTTTATTCTATTCCTGATCGTATGGAAAAAGGATATGCACTTTTAAATAATATTTCAGCAAGAATCACAGGTGATCCGCAAGGCATTTTTGTTATATCCGCTGTTATTATTTGCGGGTGTTATTTTTACATGATATATAAAGAATCTGCTTCACCTGTTTACAGTATATTGCTTTTTGTACTTTGCAAGGATTATTTTATTGCAATGAACGGGATGAGACAATATATCGCAACGGCAATCATGATACTTGCGCTCCCGTATATGAAAGAAAAGAAAATATTTAAATCATTGATCTTTTTGGTAATTGCATTTCTGTTTCATAAATCGGTTATTATATTTGTTCCGTTATATATATTATATATTATTGAGATCACACCATTGGTAAGCGGTATTGCAATAATTATTGTATATATTTTGTCATATGCAATACGTGGATTTGTTTTCCCAATATTATTGAGATTTGAATTTTACAACAATTATTTTACAGGTGCTTACGCAAATACAAATGAAGATTTCAATTGGTATTATACATTAGTATTTCTATGTTTCTTTATATTATTGACTTATGAGTATAAAGAAGTTATACAATGCAAAGAATTGAAGTTGCTTTATTCCGGAATAGTGTTAGCCTTATTTATAACATCGTTAAGCGCAGTAATGCCTACTAATTTTACAAGACTGGCATGGCACATGAACTCACTTGTTGTAATATATACACCACTTGCAATAAAAAAACTTGACCTTAAAATTTCAAAGACTTCTGTCAGTAATGTAATAGGTGGGATAATACTTGCCGCATATGCTTTAGTCACTATACCGCAGATATTGGCAGGAAATCAAGATGTTATACCATATCAGACTATATGGAGCAGATGAAAGGAAAAACATTTATGAATTTAAATAGATATCAATATGTTTCATTTGATATATTTGATACAATTTTAAGACGTAGTACTGCACATCCTACAGATATTTTTAGAATAATTGAAACCTATTGTCAAAAAAATAATATTGCTATTCCACAAAATTTTACAAATAATCGTATTAATGCAGAAATGAATGCGTATAAAAAATTTGGACGATCTGCTACAATTGAACATATTTATAATGAGCTTGAAAATGTATGGAAAAAATCCACTGATGAATTGAAATCAATTGAAATACAGCTTGAAATAAATGGTTGTCGTCCAGCACCATATATGGTTAAAATTTTAGAGCAATGTATAAACAGCGGCAAAACAGTAATATTGATTTCGGATATGTATTTAACATCTGATATAATTATAAAAATGTTAAATAAATGTAATATACATGGATATAGTAAATTATATGTATCATGTGAGCACAATTGTTCTAAATCTGAAAATGATTTATATTTAAAGGTATTAAATGAACTTGATATTAGTCCAAATCAGATTATACATATTGGTGATAATTTTAGAAGCGATTTCATAAATCCAATAAAATTAGGGATTAGAGCCAATTGGATAAAAAATTGTCAAAAAAAATTATGTAGAACTCCTAATAATATAGATGATTATTCCAAGTTGACTTACAGAACTTTTCAAACATGTGCAGAAAATTGCAAATTTAATTTAAGTAAATTTGGATATTTAGGATGTAATACATTAGGACCAGTTTTAATTGGTTTTTCAATTTGGCTAAATGAAAATCTTAAAATAAAAGGCATAAAAGATGTATATTTTTTTTCAAGAGATGGTTATATGATGAAAAAAGCTTTTGAAATATTATACCCGAATAAATATAAAACACATTACTTATATTGCTCCAGAAGAGCTTATTGTGTACCGCTTTTGTGGAAGCATCCTGATTTTGAAGATATATTTAAATATATTTCCATTCCACGCTTAATTTCCATATATAAATTTCTTTTAATTGTAGGATTAGAGCCACATATGTTTAAATCACAAGTGAATAACTGTGGTTTATCGTTTGATGAAATGATACCCAAAAATGAATTTTTTGCTTCAAATAAAGTTAGAATGTTTTATAATAATATAAAAGAATATGTCATCAAAAATTCAAAAAAAGAATTTAATATTTTAATCAAATATATTCTATCTTTTAATATGGATAAAAATATTGCTGTAATTGATATAGGGTACCATGGTACTATGCAAAATGCATTGAAAGAATTAACAAATGAAATCGGTTTGGATATAAATATTACCGGATTATATATTATGATTAATCCAAATGCAGAATTGATAAAGAATAAAACCATTGATGCACGTGGATATGTAAACGATAATTATGTACAAGATGATACCATAATAAATATCAATCATTTTACAGCAATATTTGAAAGTATATTTTTAGCTCATCATGGTTCGGTTATTAATTTTAAAATATTGGATGACAATATTTTACCAGTTTTTAATAAATATGAGTATTTGTCCAATGCTGAAAATGAGAGTAACGAGTTAGTGTTGCTTAACGAATATCAAAATGGCGCACTAGCACTTGTAAATGAGATAAATAACAGTTTCTTTCCAAATACTTTTTTTGTTACTCCAAAGATTGCCTTTTTTAATTTAATCAGAATGGGAATTAATCCAACATTATGGGAAGCAAAAACATGGGGAGATTTTGACTTTTATGATATAACATATATGAAAATGGCAAGACCCAAAAGCATCTTAAAGTATTTTAAGAATCCCATACAGCTAAAAAAAGATTTTGAACAAAGTGCATGGAGAATAGGATTTGTAAAAAGATTGTTTAAAATTAAATTGCCGTACAGCAGTTTGCTTAAAGTTTTGTCAAAATTAAAATGCATAAGGATGTGTTGTTGTGAAAAAATTAAAAAAATTTATAAAAAAGCATAAAAAATTGTATGTATTAGCAAGATGCTTTACTAGAATAAATGATCCGAATCTTTATCTACTTCTTCAGGGATATTATGAAAATTTTGATTACCTTAAGTCAACAATAATACATAATGCGAATTTTGATTACGGTAAACCACCACTATATTCTATAGATATAGGCAGTGATAGAGTATGCACAATGGGATTCGGTGCATTATTGCGCTATACATTAGTGGCATTATATAATTCCGATTGCATTGGCATTCAACCGTTCGTTAAATGGGGAAAGTATACATTATATTATGATGAGAATGCAGAGTTTGAAAAAGAAAATGTTTTTAATTATTATTACGAGCCTATTCCAAAGCTAAATGTGTTAAATAGTAACATTAAGTATATTATGGATATTAAACATGGCTTTTCAATAAAAGAAAAAAATGAAAATTATAGAATAAGTGATGATGAAATAATAGCATTATCTTTAATTTATAAAAAATATATATTTCTAAATAAAAAAACAAAAGAATATTTGCACTTGAATTTAAAAAAAATCTTCACTTCAGAAAAAATATTAGGTGTACATATTCGCGGAACTGATTTTAACGTAGGATATGTTACACATCCTAAGACTATATCTGTAGATGTGTATATAAAGACAATTAAAAAATTTTTTTCATCAGGAAAATATAATAAAATATTTATTGCAACAGAAGATATTAATTTGCTTGATTCATTTAAAGAAGTTTTTGGAAATAGTTTAGTTTATTATGATGATGTTTTTAGAACTTCTGGTAAAACAGGTCCACATGGCACTCAGAATGATCGACCACTACATCATTATAAATTAGGTTTGGAAGTTTTAAGGGATATTTATACACTTGCATATTGTGATAGTTTAATTTGCGGAATGTCACAGGTTTCCTTTGCTGCTCGATATATCAATAAGGCATTGGGAAGAAAGTATGAAGAATTTTTTTTGATTGACAATGGTATAAATGAAACTGGAAAAGCAATAAGGGCATTCTATAACATAAAGGAAAAACCATGAACTCCACCAAAACGCTAAAAAATAGCATAATCTCGGTAATAGGACAGATACTGACGCTTATATTGCAGTTTGTGAACCGTCGGGTATTTGTAATGTTTCTGGATATAGAATATCTTGGCTACCAGAGCGTGTTCGGGAATATATTTTCAATATTGTCCGTAGCGGAACTGGGAATAGGCGGGATAATATCTTTCCATTTATATTGGGAAATAGTAACGGACAATAAAGAAGAAATAGGCAAGCTGATGTACCTGTATAAATGGGTGTATAGGATAATAGCGGCAGTTGTTACCGTTATGGGGCTTGTCGCCTGCATTTTCGTGCCGTATATAGTCAAGGACGCAAGCAAAAGTGTAAGCTATTTGTATATAGTGTATTTTTTGCAGCTTGCAAGCATTGTAGCGGGATATTTCCTTTCTTACAGAAGAACTATCTACGCCGCAGATCAGAAAGAATATATTACCGTGGAGATAGACCTGTTCTCAAATATAATCGTCCAGATAGTTCAGCTTACAATGTTGGCTGTTTTTAAAAATTATCTGCTGTATCTTGTAATTCAGCTTTCAACATCGGTAATTGCAAATTTTATCATTTTATATAAGACAAATAAGGATTATCCGTATTTAAAAAATAAATATAAAATTACAAAAGAAGATATTGATAAACGGAATATGATCCCGGACGTAAAGAATTTTCTTGTGCATAAGATAGCATATGCTATTTACGGCGGAACGGATAATATAGTAATTTCGGCGATTTGCGGAATAAAGGACGTTGCGCTTTACGGGAATTATGTCTTGCTGCAAAGAGGCGTTCTTAATGTGCTTTTTTACAGATTGCTGAATCCCGTTCAGGCTGCAATAGGAAATATAGTTTACAGCGACAGAAAAAAGGACGACCTGTGGAAACAATTTGAAATGTTTGACGTTTTCAGTTTCTTTTTTGCAAGTTATATAAGCGCGGGATTTATAGTGTTTTTCCAGCCGGCAATACAGGTCTGGCTCGGGAGTGCGGACTATCTTCTGTCCTATTCGTTTGTGATAATTTATTCGTTGACGGTTTATCTCGGCGCAGTATGGGAAATAGTGTATAAATACCGCAGCGTGTTCGGCGATTACAGGCAGGACAGGAATTGTATGCTTGTTTCGGCGGTGCTGAATATAGTTATTTCCGTTACGCTGGCGTATAAATTCGGAGTAACGGGAGTCCAGATAGGAACATTATTCGGATATATTCCCATAGCATACGGCAGAATACGTTTTGTAGTGAGAAATTATTTCGGAAAATCAGTAAAAAAGTATCTTCTGAAACATACGGGATTGTTTATTGTTGCAGCTGCGGAGGGAATTGCGGTATTTTCCCTGACAAAGGATATTCCTGTAACAATTATGGGAATAGCATTACGGTTCGTTATATGGGGAATAGTTCCACTTGCTATAAATTTGCTTATATATTTTAAAAATCCGCATTTTAAGGATATGTGTGAATATTTTAAATCGTTTATAGAAATTTTAAAAAATAAAGTGAGGAAAAACAATGGCTAAAATTGCTCTTATAACCGGCATAACCGGACAGGACGGAAGCTATCTTGCGGAATTTCTTATTGAAAAGGGATATGAAGTCCACGGAATAACAAGACGAGCTTCAATATCCAATACAGCAAGAATAGACCATATCAGGGACAGACTGAAACTCCATGACGGAGACCTTTCGGACAGTTCGTCTTTGATACGGATAATAAGCGAAGTTCAGCCCGATGAGATATATAATCTTGCGGCGCAGAGCCACGTTCAGGTGTCTTTTGACGTTCCCGAATATTCCGGAGATGTGGACGCACTTGGAGTTCTGCGTATTCTTGAAGCGGTAAGAATTCTCGGGCTTACGAAGAAAACAAAAATTTATCAGGCTTCCACATCGGAACTTTACGGAAAGGTCGAGGAAGTTCCACAGTCGGAAACAACACCGTTTCACCCCTATTCCCCGTATGCCGTTGCAAAACAGTACGGTTTCTGGATAACAAAAGAATATCGCGAAGCGTATGGAATGTTCACTTGTAACGGGATACTTTTCAATCATGAGTCGGAACGCCGCGGTGAGAATTTCGTTACAAGAAAGGTAACTTTAGCGGCGGGACGAATCGCGGAAGGTATTCAGGATCATCTTGAATTGGGAAATCTCGATTCTCTCCGCGACTGGGGCTATGCAAAGGATTTTGTGGAATGTATGTGGCTTATAATGCAGCAGGACAAGCCCGACGATTTTGTAATTGCAACGGGAGTTCAGCACACAGTCCGCGATTTTACCGAAAAAGCATTTGCGGCAAACGGTATACATATCCGCTGGGAGGGCAGCGGCATTGACGAAAAGGGTTACGACACAAAAACCGGGAAATTGCTTGTCTGCGTTGATCCGAAATTTTACCGTCCCACAGACGTTGTGAACCTTTGGGGTGATCCCGATAAGGCAAGGAAAATTCTCGGCTGGGATCCGCAAAAAACAAGCTATGAGGAATTAATAAGAATTATGGCTGAGCATGACAGAGAACTTGCGAAGCGGGAGAAATTACTGAAAGGAGCTGCTTTATGAACAAAATAGGCGTGGGGTATGCTTCGGTCACGGATATTGAAAAGAAATATGTTATGGACGCGCTTGACAGTCAAAGGCTTTCACAGGGGAAGTATGTAGCGGAATTTGAAAAGAAATTTGCCGCAATGCACGGACATAAATACGGGATAATGTGCAACAGCGGAACAAGTTCTTTGCATCTTGCGCTGCTTGCCCTTAAAGAGTATTATAACTGGGAAGATGACGCGGAAGTAATTGTTCCCGCAATAACTTTTATTGCAACGTCAAACGCAGTTATTCATGCAGGTATGAAACCTGTTTTCACCGATGTGGATATTCGTTCGTATAATATGGATCCGAATGAAATAGAAAAACATATTACCCCGAAAACCCGCTGCATCATTCCTGTGCATTGTTTCGGAATGCCCTGCGAAATGGATAAAATAAGCGAAATTGCAAAAAAGCATGATCTGAAAATTATCGAGGACTGCGCCGAAGCGCATTTTGCAAAGATCAACGGCAGGACTGTGGGAAGTTTCAGCGAAATAATGGCGTGCAGCACCTATGTGGCGCATACTCTTACCACAGGTGTCGGCGGGGTAATGTGTACAAGCGATCCCGAACTGTCGGCAATACTCCGTTCACTTGTTGCCCACGGCAGAGCCTGCACATGTGAACGCTGCGTTGCTTCGGACGGAAATAAGGTTTGCCCGAAACGCATGGAAACCGATATGGACAGACGTTTTACATTTGTACGTCTCGGTTACAGTTACCGCGTTGGTGAAATTGAGGGCGCGCTGGGGCTCGGACAGTTAGAACGTGTTGACGAAATAATGGGTTCAAGGCACAACAATGCAGATTACCTTATAAAAGGTCTTGAGCATCTGGAGAAATTTATTCAGCTGCCGCGGCATCCGGATAATATCGAGCATACATATATGATGTTCCCTATTCTTGTAAAGCGTGAAAGTCCTGTTTCAAAAAATGAACTGGTAAAATATCTTGAATCGGAAAATATAGAGACACGTCCGATGCTGCCGTTATTGAATCAGCCTATCTACAAGAAAATTTTCGGAGATATTGAAAAGAATTATCCCAATGCGGAATATATAGACAACAACGGTTTTTACATCGGCTGTCATCACGGACTTTCAAAAGATGATCTGGACAGGGAAATAAGTGCAATTTCCAGAATTTACAAAACGGGGGGGGTAAAGACCTGCCTTAAAATTACGGAGATATTTATTGCATACGGACTGTCCCTTAAAAGGGGGCAGAAGTGATGCTGTATAAAGATCTATCGGCAGAGTTCAGATATTCTGATGAAAGAGGAAGTCTGGTACAGCTTGTAAGCAAAGGTTATTCTCAGGTAAATGTTTTAAAAACAAATAAAGGCGTCACACGCGGCGGACATTTTCACAAGCTGTGTCATGAAGCATTTTATATTGTTTCCGGAAGTGTTTCGGTGAAATTAAAAGCGGATAATAAAACGGAAATAAATGATTTTTCGGAAGGAGATTTTTTTGAAATTGCTCCATATACCGAACATGAAATGTATTTTCACGAAAGCTGCACTATGATAGCTTTATATGACATTCCGGTAGAAACAATTTCCGGAAAAGATATTTACAGGAGTGAATAAAAATGCAGAAAAATTCAAAAATCTATGTTGCGGGACACAAAGGAATGGTAGGTTCAGCAATTGTAAGAGAACTTAAACGCCAAGGCTACACCAATATTATCGGGAAAACACATTCCGAGCTTGACCTGACTCGTCAGGCTGATGTGGAGGATTTTTTTGAAAAGGGAAAACCGGAATATGTATTTCTTGCTGCTGCAATGGTAGGCGGAATTGGCGCAAATATAAAACAGCCTGCCGAGTTTCTTATGAAAAATCTTCAGATGCAATGTAATGTACTTGATTCAGCTTTCAGATCCAATGTAAAAAAATTAATGTTTCTTGGATCTTCCTGCATATACCCTTGTAAAGCAGAACAGCCGATCAAAGAGTCATCATTGTTGACGGGACCGCTTGAACCAACAAATGAAGGTTATGCTATTGCTAAAATTGCCGGACTTCGTCAGTGTGAATTTTATATGCGGGAATACGGAGCGCAATTTATTAGTGTTATGCCGTGCAATCTTTACGGTTATAATGATAATTTCAGCGTGACACGTTCACATATTATTCCCGCGATGATAAGGAAATTTCATTCAGCAAAAGTAAATGGTTTTGATACGGTAGAGGTCTGGGGTACAGGAAATGTACTCAGAGAATTGCTGTTTGTTGATGATATGGCACAAGCCTGCGTTTTCGTAATGGACAATTACTCCGGAGAAGAATTTTTAAATATCGGTTATGGAGAAGATTTTACAGTTGCCCAAATTGCCGAAATGATAAAAAATGTTGTAGGATATAAAGGAAATATTGTTTTTGCTCCCGATAAACCGGAAGGAATGTACCGCAAGATCGTAGATTCTGCAAAAATCAATTCATTGGGTTGGAAACCTTCTACAAAAATTGAAAAAGGTTTTGAACTTACATATAAATGGTTTCTTGAAAATATTCCGGATAAAGATGATGTATACAGATAAAATGAAGGTGAATTTATGAATCTGATCCTATTATCCGGCGGATCGGGCAAACGTCTCTGGCCTTTGTCAAACGATATCCGCTCAAAACAATTTATAAAAATTTTCAGGCACAACGGCGGATATGAGTCGATGGTGCAGAGAATTTTCAGGCAGATAAAAGCTGTCGACCCGTCTGCGGAAATTACCGTTGCAACATCAAAAACTCAGGTTTCCGCACTTAATAACCAGTTGGGTGAAAATATAAATATTTCCGTTGAACCGTGCAGGCGGGACACTTTTCCCGCAATTGCGCTTGCAGCGGCTTATCTTCATGATGTGATGAAAATTCCGGAAAACGAATCTGTCGTTGTGTTTCCGGTAGATCCGTATGTTGATGAAAATTATTTTATTGCTCTGAAAAAGCTTTCGGAACTTGCAGACAGTTCCGACTCAAACCTTAATTTAATGGGAATAGAACCTACATATCCCTCCGAAAAATATGGGTATATCATTCCCGAAAATAACGAATTTGTCAGCAAAGTTATTGAATTCAAAGAAAAACCCGATGCAAAAACAGCGGAAAAATATATTTCAAAAGGCGCGCTCTGGAACGGCGGGGTTTTTGCGTATAAATTGAAATATGTTCTTGAAAAAGCGGAAGAATATCTGGGAACAAGTGATTATAAAAAATTATTTGAAAATTATGCAAATCTTCCGAAAATAAGTTTTGACTACGCCGTTGTTGAAAAAGAGAAAAATATAAATGTAATGCGTTTTTCGGGGCAGTGGAAAGACCTCGGCACTTGGAACACACTCACCGAATCAATGGAAGAAAACATTATCGGCAATGGAATTATGAACGATAATTGTGAGAACGTACATATTGTCAATGAACTCAACGTTCCTGTGCTTGCAATGGGACTTAAAAATGTTGTAATTTCCGCAAGCCCGGAGGGAATACTTGTTTCCGACAAAACGGATTCAAGCTACGTAAAACCGTTTGTTGAGGAAATAGATCAGCAGATAATGTTCGCAGAAAAAAGCTGGGGAAGTTATCAGGTAATTAACGTTGAAAAGGAAAGTCTGACAATAAAAATTACACTTCGTCCGGGGCAGAAAATGAGTTATCATTCGCATCAGCATCGTGATGAGATCTGGACGGTAATTTCCGGAGAGGGAGAAATTATTATCAATGATAAAAAAAGAAATATCCGTTCAGGAGACGTGATAGAAATTTCAAAAGGTGATAAACACACCGTTTCTGCGAAAACTAAACTCCGCATAATTGAAGTGCAGTTGGGTGAGGAGATAAGTGTTACGGATAAAATTAAATTTGAATGAGCAGGGAGTCTCGATCAACCTCTGATTTGGATAAAATCAGAGGTAAATTTTTTGCAGAGCTTTCATAGTTCTGCCGTATAGTTGCTTGTTCTGTTAATGCTGATGACATTGCTCTCAAAATCGACATCTTTCCAAGTTGACAGTATAGGCTATAAGAGAACAACTCGTTCTGAGAAAGAAACCACTAACGAGCTTTATTGTTAGATTGATAACAATGAACCTGTTGTAGACGATAATGTAATAGAAACCGTTCTTGATTAAATAAGAAAAATCGAATGGGATTGAAGGTAAGTAAACGATAAAACAAGCTACTGTTCGGTATAAGCGGTCAATGCAGATGTGATGCAAAGTATGGTATCTTTGTCCCGCAAGAATTTTGGAATGCTTTTCAATATAAAGGGAAATTACAGGTATTATCCGATTTGCTCACACCTATTTGATATGTGACAAAGTTATCATTATTTCACTGCCTTTCTTATTGCAAAACATTTTTCAGCGAATTACTTTTGAGCATATTAAAAGGCAGAATTGATGATAACAATATATGCAGTGTAATAACAATGCCGCAAAGTAATACGCTGTATTGGTTTAATATAACAGAAAAATCCATTATGTTTGAAATAATAATTATTATGCAGACGGTAAGTAAAGATGAAATTAAAGAAACAAACATCGTCTGAAATATACAGATCAATACACACTTTCCGGAAGTCGCTCCGCATAAATGAAAAATCGCATAACTCCGTATGTTTTTCTTTGTAATGACCGCACTTGTGCAAATACTGCTTATCAATGTGAGAACAGCAATACATATGAATAACGGCAGAAGTGCATAAACCTGCTGCATTATATATAACAAACTGAAATCCTTTATGCTTGCAATATTTTCTGCCGGAAGTCCTATCATATTTTGCAAACGTTCGGTATTAATTACTACCTGTTCCTGCGAAATTTCATTACCATAAGTAATGATTCCATTACACTGAGCAACCTCTGCGACAATGTCCAAATTATCGACCGCTTCCTGCGGCATAATAAATAAAGCCATTTTTTTATCAGGATCCGGATCTGTAAAAAAATCTTCCGCGAGATTATAGAATGAAGTATGATTATGCAGTCCGTTTCCGCTGTATCCTCCGAACAGCATAGCCTTTTCATCTAAAATACCGCATATCTCAAGATACACCGCAGACGGATCGACTTCGTCATAAGTAACCGCTTTTTTCACTTCAAGTGTATCTCCGATCTTATAATTTACATTATGCGGACAAACAATTACAGGAATATTTCCGCTTTCTGTCATACCGGACGAAAGAATATCATACCATTTTCCTTGTTTCATTTTCGGTTCATAAAGCAAATAAGTATTTTCTGTATAACTTATAAAAATACATTTCTGATCGTTTCTTTCGGCAGGAATAATAAGCGGATCGTAACGTGTGTACCATGTGTGTGCTTTATCCGGAAAAGTTTTGGACAATTTATCAATATCGCGGAACAGGATCTTACTGACTGAATTATTTGTTCCGGGAATTTGATAAACACCATTTAGCTGCACTGCCGAAGCATTGCTGTTCATTATATCTTTCAGAGGAAGATAATATTCAAATCTGGAAAATACCGAGGAAACCATGATCACACAAACCGAAAGCACAATACTCATCTGAACAGCGACAAAAATATGTATGTGAAATGAAGAAGCAAAACGTTTCCAAGCTATTTTCAGCATTACGTTCCCTCCTTCCATACGGCAACAGGCGTCTGATTTACAACAGGATAAACTGAAATATATAATGCCGCAAAAGCAAGAAAAGCAAACATCAAAAATACAGCGATCAGACTCAATAAAGAATATGCAGCACCCATAAATACAAACATATTGACAAATAACGGACGAAGTAATAACATATAAACAAGCGTACCAACAAGAAACGCAGGAATTGTCAGCACCATTCCCTCCTCTACAAACATTGCTGTACAATTGCAGCAGCCGCATAATTTAAAAATTGCGATCTGCTTTCGGCGTTTCATAAGGATATAACGGAAAATAACAGCTATATTTGTAACTGCAATTATTATCACTAATATTAATACCGCGATCAGCATTGTATAAAATGATGTATTAATGTATGTATGCTCCAATTCTTCAACACTTAATGATCCGGAATATACATTATCAACATACTGCCGAAGCAATTCTTCCTGCTGATTTGTAACAGGAATATCATAAACGAACGTCATAAATGTTGACCAGAAGGTACAAATAGGCAATTCGTTATTCAGAGAATTAAATGGAACATCAATGTCTGTCCCTTCTGTTACACCCGCAATATGATAAGTCTCCCCGAAAAGCGTAAATTCCGTATGATCTTCAAAATTATAACTGCAGTCATAATTTACATCATATCCCAGATCCGGATCTTTTTTTCGTCCTTCTACAAACAGATCATTATATACACCAATTCCGATCACTGCATTATGAGTGCCATATGTTTCATCTTCAATACTCAGGTAATCTCCATAAATCAATTTTTGCGTTGTCTGCGGAATTGGCGAAATAATTTGTGATGCTTCATCATAGTGAAAAGAAAATCTCACCTGATAAATTTTTTCCGAAGCCATTGCGCCGCTGTCGTCCATGAATTCAACATACGCGTTATCTGCATCATAATAAGCATTTACTATCAGCTGACTGCAATTAATAAAAAGCTCTTTCGGAACATCTCTAAGAAGATCCCGCAGTTCACCGACAGTCATATAATCCATATTCTTTTCTGTTTCAAGATAATTTTCCGCTTTTTGTTTATAATCAGGATCGCTTGCTCTTTGTGCATTTTCCAAAGCAGTATAATAAATACGCATATCATAGGCATTAATATCGCCGCGCCGTCTGTTTTCCTGATAATGAACGATCATGCCAAGTGAAAAATATAAAATTACAGCCGCTGTAAAGCTGCATAACAATATCAGAAAAAACATTGCTGGTTCGCGTTTCATAAATGATCGGATATTTATACGAAGATAATTCATGTTGTACTCTCCTAACTCAAAAACAGTCTTTCCTGCGTTTCAGTAACTTTAAAAGACGGCTTTTTTGATTTTCAGACCAAATTTGTCATTGGCAAAGGTTAATTAGCAACCTTTACCATACGTCCTTGCCACAGGTTCAGTTTACACTTTTCGAGGGATTTTGTCAAGTGGTTTGCAGTAAACGCATTAAAAATTGCAGTAAAGTAATAAAAATGAACGGGCTATTAACGCCTGTTCATTCAAATTTAACATTTCAATTCTATATTATGTTAAAAATAAAGTGATCTCCGCTCGGAAAGCTGCCGCGATATATGTGGTTTTGCGCAGATTTTTTGTCTGCACTTTAATTGAATTTTTTTGTATTACATCTGAACAGACCGCAGACACCTGTTCAGCGTTCCCTGAATACATTGAGAAAACGTCAGACAGCGACAAAAACCTTGCAAACGGCGTAAAGGAAGCCTTGATTATCTGTCTTAACGAAATGAAAGACTATCTTCAAATTGCACCTGTTTCCTATGTTGATGAAGATGAAACGGACGATATGAACAATGTACTTGAAAGCTGCATCAGCAAGGCAGAAAATCTGAATGTTTAAGGAGAGAAAGTTTTAGGAGCATAATTCCCCAATGGGGAATTTTCAAGAAATAGCATAATAACATTATCGGCAGTATTGTGAAAATAGTACCGCCGATTATTTTTCGGAACGACCGTAAAATTTATTCATCAGGTCAATTTAGAACAAACAACGGTTACACACATCATTCTGTTTTTTATTTCTGCAAAAATATCTCCGTTCATTTCGTTCATCAAGCGTCGGCATATGTAAAGCCCCAAACCGTTTCCTGCTTTGTCGCCTGCGTTTGAACCTCTCCAAAAACTATCAAAAATATGAGAAAGTTCCGTATCAGGCAATGTACAGCCGCTGTTGGATATGACAATGAGTTTGTGATATTCTTCATCAGAAATATCTATGCGTATAAATTTTCCGTCACCATATTTTATAGCATTTTCCATTATATTCTGCAAAACTTCCTCCATGCGGTCCGGATCACAAATAAGCAGACAATCCGTATGATCGGCTATAATAAAATTTGTTCCCAACAGTTTTAACTTTTCGGAATAATATTTTTTTATCCGTTCAAGTATAACGGATAAATATACTTCTTTTGTTTTCACACTAAATTCCATAAAATCGTTGTTTATTTTACCTATGAGTTCATTTACATAACATTCTATTTCATCTGCTTTTAAATTGATATTTTCCGCAGCAGAACGCCGTTTGTTTTCATCGGGATATAAATTATTTGAAATTGCTTTTGCATATAATTTTATTGCCGCAAGAGGTGTTTTTACATCATGTGAAATTGATAATATCGCAGTTTTTTCTTCTTTAGCGGCTTTAAGTTCACGCTGCCGTGAATTTTCAAGTTCTTCGCGGAGCATATCCAATCCCCAGATAAATTTTCCGAAATAACGCGATCTTGTTTCTTTCAAAGGAACAGATAAATTCCCTTTTGCAAGCATATACGGCAGTTCGGATATTTCATTAAAAGGTTTTAAGATCGTCTGTCTGATATATAACAATACGCCGAGAATTATGGAAAACAGTAATATAAAAATTCCGTTTACAAAATTAATAATGCCGTTATTACTGCGCTCTGTCCTGTATTCAATACGATAAAATCTCCCGTTTATTTCGCGTATGACATAAGGCAGATCGGAATCGTTTAAATTACCGTTCCGATCATCATATATACCCGTTATCGTATAGTAATTGTTTATATTTATTTCATTTCCTGCTGTAATTTCCTGCACAACACGATTTGTTTCAACTTTGAAAAGCCCGCTGCTGTCAGCCTGATCCTTTGGAAAAATAAAATTTACCGCAAATAAAATAACAATAAATATAAGAGCAAACAATAGTATCATTTTATCATAACTTTTCATTACGACCACCTGTAACCTTTTCCCCAGACGGTAATAATTTTTTGGGGATATTTAGGATCATTTTCAATTTTTTCACGAAGATATTTTATGTGTACCGTTAATGTCTGAAGTTCGGATTCGCTGTCACTTCCCCATATTCTGCTGAACAAAAATTCTTTAGTCAGCGTTTGTCCTTTATTTTGCATAAGTATTTTGAGAAGTTCAAACTCCTTTGCGGAAAGTTCTGTCTGTACACCGCTTTTTGTAACCGTTCCGTCCGAAATATTAAGTATTATATCGCCGTCAGAAATTATCTCGCGGGCAAGCCTGCGCTTGAAAATACCCTTTATTTTTGCTATAAGAATTTCAATATCAAAAGGCTTTTCTATATAATCGTCCGCACCAAGCAGAATTCCATTCAGTTTGTCGTCCCTGTCTGTTCTTGCGGTTATGATCATTATGGGAACATTGTCATTTTTGCGTAATTTTTCACATACCGAAAAGCCGTCAATATCCGGTAAATTTATATCAAGCAGCACAAGCCTTGCCCCATATTTTTCATACAGGGACAAGGCTTTTTCACCGGTTTCAACAGCACTTACAACGTAATTTTCCGCGCGCAGGAAATCTGTTATAAGTCCGCAGATCTCTTTATTATCTTCTGCAATAAGTATATCTATCATTTTACCAACCCATTTCCATAAGCCAGTTATTCAGTGAAACTTCTCTTTCACGCAAAGTTTTTTCTTTATCTGTATTATACTCGCCTTTTATGTTTCCGTCAACAATAAATAATACTCTTGTGCATTTTGCGGCAACTTTGACATCGTGAGTAACTATCATAACTGTTGTACCGTTTTCATTGAGTTTTGCAAGTTCCTCCATAACTTCTTCCGAAGATGTTCGGTTGAGAGAACCTGTCGGTTCGTCCGCAAAAATTAGGGTGTGGACAAATAGAGTATAATATGATATAATAGAGATATGAGAAAAGCAAAAGAAGTAGCAGGAAGGCAAT
>CANQTP010000052.1 GCA_947626755.1 uncultured Clostridia bacterium | reverse complement strand
CAAAGGACTTCAACTTTCGTTTTTCCATATCTTGGAGATGAATTTCTTTTTTGGGTCATATCTATTGACAACGCAGAGTCGGAATAAAAATTTTTTTCAAAAAACTATTGACAAAGCTGTAAGAGGGTGCTATAATTGTCATTAATGAGATATAGTAATATACATTAATATACTACAATATCACAAATAACAAAAGGAGGAGTCAAATTGGAGTTTTCACAAAACAACGATAAGATGATATATGTGCAGCTGGCGGAATGGCTTGAGGACGAAATTCTGGCGGGAACTTTCCCCGAGGGGTCGAGAATACCTTCGGCGGCGGATATTTCCGCAAATTTCAAAATAAACCACATAACCGCGCTGAAAGGCGTTGGTCTGCTTACGGACAGCGGCATCATCTACAAAAGCCGCGGCGTGGGTATGTTCGTTGCAGAAGGCGCAGTAAAAAAATTGCAGGAACGCCGCCGCGGGGAATTTTGCGAAAGATTTCTGAAAACCGCTGTTTCCGAAGCAAAAAAATTAGGCATCGGCATTGACGAGATCTGCGGAATGATAAGGGAGGTATACGGAAATGAGTGAACTCGTTATTGAAAATATCACTAAAACATACGGCAAAAACACAGTTCTGGACGGAGTTTCCGCCAAGTTTGAAAAAGGTCACAGCTACGGTCTGCTGGGTCGGAACGGCGCGGGAAAATCAACTCTTATAAATATAATCATGCAAAGGCGCGCCCGTAACGGCGGCACGGTCACTCTTGACGGCGAAAAGCTTGACAATAACGACAGACTGCTGTCAAGACTGTTCTGCATGAACGACAGCAGCCTTTATCCTTCGGACTTTAAGGTAAAGACAGTTTTTAAAATTACCGCGCCTATGTATGAAAATTTTGATCTTACATATGCGGAAAAACTTGCGGAAGCATTCGGACTGGACATGAACAAGCGGCTAAGACAGCTTTCCACGGGATATAACACTATCTACAAAGTAATTCTTGCACTTTCGTCAAATGCGGACTACATTTTCCTTGATGAACCCGTTCTGGGAATTGACGTAAATCAGCGGGAACTTTTCTATAAGACCCTTGCTCGGAAAATGTCCGAGGGAAATTCCTGCTTTGTGATCTCCACCCACATTATCGAGGAAATGCAGAATCTTATCGAGAAAACTCTTATTCTCCGCGACGGAAAAATTATTCTCAATGACGAAACGGAAAATATCCTGAGCAGCTACTCCGCCGTTTCGGGAAAAGGCGAACTTGTGGATAAATTCACCGAAAACAGGAAAATCATCTGCACCGAAAGTATGGGTAATTTCAAAAAGACTGTGTTTGAAATTGCGGATAAGGAAAAACTTTCCGATATTCCCGCGGAACTTTCCGCCGACAGCGTTGACCTGCAAAAGGTTTTCTACTATCTCACAGGCGGTTCTCCCGAAGAAAATGTCTGAAAGGGGCGGTGACTATGCAGAAAAGAGACAAAGGTCTGATACGGATATTTATATTTTCGGCGGCAGTGGTGATACTTCTGCTTGCGGGCGCGTGGCTTATTACAAACAGATTCATAATAGGACTTGCGGACGTTGACAGAGAAAGATATAATGATTTTTACAGAGGTGCTGTTCCGGATATGTTCACACCGTGGTTTTTCATGGCGGCGGCAATTCCCATGTTTTACAGATTTTCGGGAATATGCGCGGCTGACAGCGTTTCCATACGGAAAACGGTGTGCAGTTTCGCAGCGTTTTCCGCAGTGGCGGCTGCGGTATTTTCCGCTCTGGACGTTATCTGCGTTAAATTTATAATGCAGGGAAAAACAGAACTTGCGCTTTTTACAAATTACGAAATTGCTTCGGGGAATTACGGCTCGGAAATTTCACGGGGCGCGGGGAATTGTCTGCTGATATTTGCAGTCCTTACCGTAATGTATACAAGTTTCGCTTTAACGGGCGGATATATCATGCAGTGCCTTTCGGAACGCAGATACGGGCTTTTAGCTTATTATGCAGCAGGCTTTTTATGTACCGTTCTTTATGAAGTTCTTGCTGTTTCAAGAAATTATATTATTGAAATCCCGCTGCGCATTTTTACGCTGACAAATCCGTTTTTATTCTGTTTTGAAGAAAGCAAATTTGCGGAACTGAACGCGCTTGTTTTTATAATTTTAAATCTTATTTTTATAGCTGCGCTGATAATTTTTGAGCAGAGCATTTACAGAACGAAAGGAGCTGAACGGAATGAAGAGCAGACTTAAAAACACCGTTTTGGCGTCATTTCTGCTGGCGCGGCAGGCAATTATAATTATTTCCGCCATGGCAATACCGTTTATTATTTTTTGGTTTATTTATATTTCAGACCTGAAAAATGATTACAATGAAGATTTTATATTCGCTATTGACAATTATGCGGTAGTTATGGATATTTTCGCGCTTATGGCTGCGTTTTTAATGGGAATTTCCTTTTTTGAGCGGCATGATTCATTCTGCGCGGCAAATTCCGTTTCGCTTAATAATCGTGTGATTTCGGCGGGAATAATTACGCTTTCCGCGGCTGTGGCTGTGGAAATTTCCGACCTTATCCCAACGCTGATCTTCCGCTGTACGGGAAATTCCACAGCCGATGCTGTCAGAGCTTCTGCGGGCGCGGAACGTCTCGGCGGTGTGAATTACCTTGCGGATATATTTCTTGTGATATGTTTCGGCTCGATGGTATTTTCGGCGGGATATTTTTTCGGAAGTTTGAAAAATGCCGCAGGCGGAAAAGCTGCAATTATAATTCTTGCGGTAATTGCATTTTTAATGACGGCTGGGGAATGTCTTGATAAAAGTATTCCCGTAACGCCCACAATGGCGGTGATGTTCATTCCGTATTTAATGCAGAAAAACCTTGTTGTTTCTGGAATATTTCACCTGCTGCTGGCGGCGGTGCTGCTTTGCGGAGCGGCTGCACTTTCACGCAGAGGAAAAGAAAAAGGAGGGGAACTGTCATGAAAATTTCCGCATTATTTGCAGTGATAATTTCCGCGGTAATGCTTACGGGCTGCACAATTGAAGCCGAAGATCTTGAAAGATTTGAAAGCTTCGGAAAAACTCCCGTGACCCTGCACTACACTCTCGGAAATAATTCCGAAAAATTAAAAAACATCGACTCCGCACATAAGGACGCTTTTGATTCGATGTTTGAAAATATAGAGATTTTCGGTTCAAAATTCTGCCTGCCAATGAAAGTTTCCGAACTGCCGGATAAATTTTCCCTTATGTCCGACGGGCGGTCGGGCAGCGAAATAGTTCCCGCCCAAAAGCAGAATTTATTTGAAAGCCGTTCATTAAGAAACGGCGCGGGAATTTACGAAGCCGATCTTTATTATGACAATGAGATCCGCATTTCAAGAGTACATATTCTTTGCGATAAGGACGGAGACGTAAGTGACGGGATAATATGCGGATTACAATGTTTTTTAGGAAATCAGAAAATAACTTTCGGAGATTCCCTTGAATGCAATTCTCTTCCGCAGAATATTGAAGCGTTTCTCGGCGAGGGAAACAAGTATATTGACGGCGATGAGGAAAACTATTCATACACAAATATCTATACCGACGGAGAACGCAGTATATTCTGCAAATACAGCAGTTGGTACAGTATTTACGGAAACGTAAGATACGAACAGGTACAGGCATTTGATTTGTTTTGTTACGGCAGGGAGGAAGAATGGTGATGAAAAATATTTTGTATAAAACCGCTGTTCTGATACTTTCGGTGTGGATATTCATTTGCGCAGTGTCCGCAATAAAAGCTAACTGCGACCGTTCGGAATATGTAGGCATCGTAAAAGCCGCGGAAGCAAATTCGGGCATTCCCCAAAGCGGTGCGGAAATTCCAACCGCATCTTCAGAAGCTCCCGAAAATATAATGCGCACCGAACGTTCCGGAATTACCGCGGAGGATCTGTCATATTTTTATCTGAACGGAATAAAGTTTGATTTTCCCTGTCCGCTGTCGGATATTGAACAGCATTTTGAAGTTATGGAAACAAACATTTTTACTTATAATGCAGACGAAAATTTATATTACAGAAATGTAATGCTTTTAAAAGGCGGGATAAGCGTTTACCAACTTACCTGCGTTTCTTCCGAACAAAACGCCGCTTCGGAAGATCAGCTTGTGACAAGCATAAAAACTTTATCTTACAGTGAAAAATACACCCCGCAGTTTGTTACGGCAGGAATTGACGTAAACAACACTTCCGAGGAGGAATTTTTCAGACTTGCGGATTTCGGGAACAGCGAGTATATTTCCCATGACAGTATGTTCCTGCCTGCAAAGGACGGGTATCTGCTTATTAATATGTACGGCAAGGAGCTTTCATATCATAAAAATAAAAGTAACGGCTTTGTTTCCGACAAACTGCTTGTAAATGAACTTCATCTTGACGGCAATGCTGCGAAAAATACAAAATACAAGGACGAGACAAAAGAATTTGTCCGCGATTATTTTCCAGAGCGGGAAGATATAACTTTCCTTGATATGACTGCATATGAATATCTTTCGGAACATACGGGAGAATATTTTGAACTTACGCAAATATGGTCGCTTATTGACAGTGAAAATAATTCTACAAGCTATCTTGCAATAGAAGCGCAGACTCCCGCGGGCGAACGTTTTGAAATAATTGTCAGGGACGGCGAACCTATCGGCAGCGGGATTGTTATAAAGGAGTAAAAGAAAAAGCAGGGGATTTGCCCTGCTTTTTTTCAGCCCGTACTTCCGAAACCGCCGTTCCTTACTGCGGAAACGTTGTCGTCCTCGGTGATCCCGAAAGGCATAAATATGCCCTGAACAAAACCTTTCCCTGCGCCTATTGAAAGCGCGGTGCCGCCTTCATTTGTGATCTTAACCATAATGTGTCCTTCATTTTCGGAATAGTAATAGTCCTGATCGATAATGCCGACTGTGTTGTCAAGGCGGAGCCTGTTCCTTATCCCGAGACCGCTTCTCGGGTAGATGTTCAATACCCAGCCTTCGGCAATGCGCGCGCGTATTCCCGTAAGTACGGTAACGCTTTCCTGCGGTTTCAGGAATATCCCCGCAGGCAGAAAAAGATCATATCCCGCAGAACCCGCCGTTGCGCGTGCGGGCAGGGAAATGCCGTCATAAATTTCCCGTACTTTATTTTCGGGAACGTTCGGAAAAATTTTTTTATGATCCTGCAAAAACTGTTCAAAACTTACTTTTTCAAATTTCGCTATTCTTTCCATTATAAACCTCATTTCTAAAAAGCGGGAACGAACAAAGCCGTTCCCGTTTTTTCAGCCTGTAAAAAATCTGTGCTTTGCCGTGAGGAGATTCAGCAGATGCAGCCTTGTTTTATCCCGCATTTCGGGTCTTACCATGTAATACATATATGTTTCCAGAAGATTTGTATCGGGAGTCGTCCTGCCTTCTATCTTGAAATTCACAAAACCCATCGGCACATATTTTTCATAAATATCATCAGGGGAAACGTGTGTGGAAAATCCCGTTATGCCGTAAAGATTCCTTCTCATGGAATCGCACCTGAATTCTTCCGCATGATATGGGATCTTATTCAGCTTGTTGCGCTTGTGTTCCCATTCCCTGATCTGTTCCCTGCCTATCTGACGGTAATGCTCACCGCGTCTCGGACAGTTCGGCTGACAGCAGGCATTTACGAGGATCTCGCATCTTGCCCGATCTTCCTGCGGGATCTGCTCCAACATTTCAAATTTATTATTGAAATTATAGTCCAGAACTACATACTTGTAGTCCTTTTTCAGTTCCGCTTTTACATCGTCCATATTTTCTATCTGTTTGCAGGTGGAAGAAGTAATTTTATAATTTGGATAATTCTTGCGGATATATTCTTCAAGGATCGGCGACATTACTATAACTTCGTTCATTCCGTTGTCGGCGATACGGAGCAGATTGTTGCTGAACGGATCGCCCAGATGCTCCTTTTCAAGAAGCGGATTTGTAAACGTAAAACGGATATGAACTCCCAGATCGTTAAGAGTTTTTATTATAGCCTGAATTGCCCGCGGATCGGTATTTCCGCCGAGATAACGTCCGCCGTTCCAGACGCTTCCGCAGAAATTGCCGAATATTGAAGCAATTTTTATGCCCTCGCGGTAACATTCGGGAAACTGCTCCATATTTTTTATAAGCAGCAGATTCAGGTAAAGATGGTTCATAAAATCAGGAATATGAAAATTAACGTCCATAATATTCTCCGATCATTCTTTAAAATAGTTGAAATGGTCTATCTTATCGGTAAGTTTTTTAAGAAGAGCGAGCCTTGTCTTGCGTTCAAATTCAGGCTTTACGAAATAATGCACATAAGTTTCAAGTATAGGTATATCTGTAGTAGTTCTTCCTTCTATCTTGAAATGCTTGAAGCCCATAGGTACATATTTATTTTCAATATCTTCGGGCGAAACGTAGGTGCTGTAACCGGTTATATCGTAAATGCTGTTTGCCATATATGGGCAGGGAAAATCTTCCTCTATGATATTGTCACGGTTTATCTGAAGCGTGCTGCGCGCGGCGATACAGCGTTCTATCTGAAGCTTTCCTATAGTGCTGTAATGTTCGCCTCTGCGTTGGCAGTTCGGCTGGCAGCAGGCGTTTATAAGAACTTCGCAACGCCCCTTATCCTTTATTTTTTCCAGTTCTTCAAATTTGTTGTTCCAGTTATAATCAAGAACAACAAGGCAGTAATCCTTGTCAAGTTCGGCATTTACGCCGTCCATATCCCGTATCTGCTTGCAGGTGGAAGATGTTATTTTATAATTCGGGTAATTTTCCCTGATATACTGTTCAAGTATGGGAGACATGACAATTACCTGATTCAGACCGTTATCTGCCATTTTGAGAATATCGTTGCAGACAGGATCGTTAAGATGTTTTTCGGTTATGTGAGGATTTGTGAAGGTAAATCTGAGAGGTATACCCCTCTTGTTATATTCCTCCATGACCCTTTTTGAAAACTGGGGATTTGCAATAGCAGGCACGGTCCTTCCGCCGTTCCAGAGCGCGCCGGGGAAATTTCCGAAGACTGACGCAATTTTAATTCCGTCACGGAAATACTCCGGGTGTTCCTGCATATAGTCAAATATCAGCAGATTCAGGCTGTAATGCTCGGTAAAGCTTGGGAGATGATAATTTATTTCCATAACTTATCGTCCTTTCTATTTTTTCTTATTTTTAGAAATTATTCCTGCAATAACCGCGCCGACCAACAGCACCGCCGCGGCAATTACAATTATAAGATATGTATTTGCCGAAACATTGCCTGTAGCGGGATTAATTGCAGCTATAAAATAATAAGGCATTCCTGACACCTCTTTTGCGTTATCCTGACTGAAAATATTATAACATACTTAAAGCAAAAAATCAACTTTAAATGCAGTCAAAATTTTTGCAATAAATATTTTATTATGGGCAATGTTCAGCACATTGCCCATAACATACATCAAAACCGGCTTACTTTTCGTTCTTGTCAAAGTATACTATTCCAAGTCCCACGGTACTCATGTAGCATCTGCCGTAAACGTTCATATCTCCGCAGACGAATACGCCGTTTCCCGTACCGCCGAAATTGTGCAGATCGTCGTTGATCCTCGTCCATGTTCCGCCGTTGTCCTCCGACATATACATACCCGGCTCTTCTGCATCGGTGGTCATTCCCCAGATATAGATAACGAGCGGATCTCCGTCATTCTTGGCTTTGCCCAGACCTACAGCTTCGCAGTACTTTATTCCCTGAACGTAATCCGCCGACTGTCCGTGATCTTCCGAAAGGAGCAGCCCCGCGCCGTTGGCAATGAAAATACGTCCTTCCTGTGTCTGATCCACGCAGATCCTGTTGTATGTCGGCGCAACGGAAGAATTTCCCTTGAAAGTCTTTCCGCCGTCCGTACTTGTATACAGCGCGCTCTTTCCGCAGCCGTAAACATAGTCCGCATTGCTCGGGTCGCCGATAAGGTAAACGTCCATGCCGATGATTCCCGTGCTTTCATTCCATGTTTCGCCCAGATCCTCTGTCCAATAGACCTTTGTGCCGTTTTCGGGACACCATGTGAGGACTGTTCCGTCCGCATTGAATGCAATTTTTCCGCCGTAAAGAGTTTTCCCTGCTTCGGGAGAATGTGTAATGCGCTTCCATGTCTTTCCGCCGTCTGTGGAACAGGTAAGAGCCATTCCCGAATCGCTTCCGCCGACTCTTGCCATCATATCCCTGTTCTGAGCCGCAACGGTAATGCCTGTTGTAGTTCCGATAGGATCGCCGTGGCGTGCTGCCGATTTGAAAATATCCTCGTGGACAAATCCGTCATAGTCGCCTATTGCCGACATAAGCGGCGAGCCTTCCAGCGAAATTATATCAAGCGGCACAACTTCTTCTATTCCCGCAGCGTCAAAGTAAAATTCAGGATAAGCCGCCCATATATCATCGCAGGAGAAAACGCCGTTGCCCGAATTCACCATAACTTTTCCCGTGTTAAATGGATCAAGGGCAAGACTGCTGCACCAGTGGATAGCGTAATCCTTTACCCAGTCCATGCCGCCTGTGCTCATTTTGATTTTGCCTGTGATGTTCGTCCACGACTTTCCGCCGTCTGTGGAGGTGTAGAACTGATCCCCGAAAGAACCGTTGGTCTGGGGCTGATAGGTGTTTGAAGTAACTGCAATAAGCTTGTTTTCATCGGACGGATCTATCAGAATATCCCCGAAAGGATTTGACGTGGGAGAAATATCCTCCGCAGTGCCGTCCGCATTGTAGCGGTACAATGCGCCTGTGGACGGGTTCCACGGACCTTCGCAGTCGCCGTAAGTAACATAAAGATCGCCCTTGCTGTCAAGCTTCATGCGCTGGGGCATAAGGTTTTCAACGCTGTTTGCAAGCTTTGTCCAGCTTGCACCGCCGTCCTCGGAGACAAAGAGATTTCCCTCGGGAATATCCTTTGCGGAAACTGTGGCATAAATTTTCATAGTTGCGCCGTCCTTTGCCGAGGCGGGGTCAAAGATTATACTGTTTATGCCGTTTCCGTTCTGAGTTGACGTTACGGGGAAACTTGAAACGCTTTCCCATGTGAAACCGCCGTCGGTGCTTTTTATCATGCCGCCGCTTCGTCCGCCTGCAAAGATGATGTTCCCGTTATTGGGATCAACTGCAATTCTCTCACCGTTGCCGCGTCCCATGCCGTTGCCGTGGACTTTTATCTTGTCGGTAACATCGACTACGGCGACATTTTTTCCGTAATCGTCGGAAATTATAACAGCAGTCTTTCCGCCGCTGAAATACTCCGTTCCCGCAAGCAGGAAAACTCTGTTTGGAGACTGGGGATCATAGGCAAGACCGTCTATTCCCAGAAGTCCCTTATCGTCAGCAGTTACCCAGTAATTCATGGAAGTCCATTTTCCCGTGTCGGGAGTGCGGTAATATGCGCCGCCAACATCAGTACGGGCATAGTAAACGCCTTCTTCGGGAGTGGAGAAAACGCCCGAGACGAATCCTCCTCCGCCTATTGCAACCTGACCGTAAGACCAGTCGGTGTTTACAAAAGCGTTATCCGCAAGTGAAGGTATTGCCTGTGTTTCGGAAGTCTGCGCATCATTTCCCGAAGCCTGCGTTTCATTTCCCTGATCGGAAGGCGAAGTATCATTCTTTGAACAGCCGCCGAGAGTCGAAACACAAAGCACGGCTGAGACCATCAGAGCAGCTATCTTGCTTATATTTCTCATAGATAAACTCCTTTTCAAAAAATACTATAATTAAAGTATACGGCATAACCTTCTCAAAGTCAATAGGCGGCAGAAAATTTTGAAGATAAGCCGTTGAAAAATTTCTCGTAATGTGGTAAAATTATCATATCACAATAACAGATAGGAAGATTCAATGAAAAGGACAGTCCTGGGCATGATAGCCCATGTTGATTCGGGAAAAACCACACTTTCGGAAGCTCTGCTTTTCCGCAGCGGAGAGATCCGCCGTCAGGGACGTGTAGATCACGGCGACGCCTTTCTCGACACCGACCGCATAGAGCGGGAAAGGGGCATAACTGTTTTCTCAAAACAAGCGGTAATGCATTTCGGGAACAGCGAGTATACTCTTCTTGACACTCCGGGACACGCGGATCTCTCCGCCGAAACGGAGCGGACTATGTGCGTGCTGGACTATGCGGTCATGGTAATAAGCGGTTCGGAAGGCGTTCAGAACCATACCGAGACCCTCTGGCACCTGCTTGCAAGATACAATGTTCCCACATTTATTTTTATAAATAAAATGGATATTTCCGCCTTTGACAGGGAATATCTGCTGAAAGATCTTTCCTCCGCCCTGTCCGACCGCTGTGCGGACTTTTCCCCAAGCAGGGAAAAAGCGGTATTTTTCGAGGAAATTGCCGTTCATGATGAAAAGCTGATGAACATTTTCTTTGAAAATGATATTATCCCTGATGAGGACATCGCCCAAGCTATCGCCGAAAGGAAGATATTCCCCTGCTATTTCGGTTCGGCACTTAAACTGAAAGGCATTGACGAATTTCTTGACGGTCTGGAAAGATACACTTTCCAAAAAGCGGCGGGAACGGACTTCGGCGCGAAAATTTTCAAGATAACCGAGGAACAGGGCGTTCGTTTCACACACATGAAAATTACAAGCGGAAGCCTGAAAGTCCGCAGCCTTATTGACGGCGAAAAGATCAGCAGGATACGGGTATACTCGGGCGTGAAATTTTCAAATCCCGATGAAGTTTTTGCGGGAACTGTCTGCGCCGCCGAGGGATTTTCCAACACCCGCGCGGGGCAGGGTCTGGGCGCGGAAAAAAGCGCGCTTCCGCCTGTTCTTGAACCTGTCATGACCTATCGCATGATCCTTCCCCAAGGCGCGGACGAGCATACAGTATTAAATCAGATGCGAACTCTTGAACAGCAGGATTCGCAGTTACACGTCATCTGGAACAGCCGCCTGCGGGAAATTCACGTCAGCCTTATGGGAGAGATCCAGCTTGAAATTTTAAAAAGCCTTATTTCCGAGCGTTTCGGGCTTGACGTGGAATTTGACAAGGGAAATATAGTTTACAAGGAGACCATCGCCGCCGCTGTTGACTGTGCGGGACATTACGAGCCGTTGCGCCATTATGCGGAAGTACGTCTGCGGCTCGAACCTGCGGAGCGGGGCAGCGGGATTAAAATTCTCTCGGAGTGCCGCGAGGACGATCTTGACAGGAATTGGCAAAGGCTGATAATTTCCAATCTGGAAGAAAAAGTTCATGTCGGCGTTCTGACAGGCTCGCCAATAACAGATATGAAAATAATTCTTACCGCAGGACGCGCCCATCTGAAACACACCGAAGGCGGGGATTTCCGACAGGCGGCTTGGCGAGCCGTCCGTCAGGGACTTCGCAAAGCCGAAAGCATACTCCTTGAACCATGGTATGATTTTACGCTTGAAGTTCCTTCCGAAGCCCTCGGGCGGGCAATTTCCGACATTCAGAGAATGTGCGGGGAGTTTTCCGCTCCCGAAACAAGCGGCGATGTTTCGGTAATAAAAGGCTCCGTTCCCGCCTCGGAAATTGCGGACTACCATTCCGAACTTATGGGATATTCCCACGGCAAAGGACGGCTTTTATGCGTTCCGAAAGGGTATCTCCCCTGCCATAACGCCGAAGAAGTCATTTCCCGCATAGGCTATAACTGCGATGAGGACACGGAAAATTCCGCGGACAGCGTTTTCTGCTCCCACGGTGCGGGACATATCGTAAAATGGAACGATGCGGACGGATATATGCACACTGAACCGCCTGCGGATAATTCCCCAAGCGAAGAAATTTCCCCCGAAACTCTGCAAAGGCAGGCTCGTGACTACCGTTCAAGGCTTGCGGAGGACAAGGAGCTTATGGAAATTTTCGAGCGGACGTATGGAAAGATAAACCGCGATCCCCGCCATGCCCTTCACACCGAGCGTGATATTTCCGAGAAAAAGCAGAAGCCCGTTCCCATGCAGAACGGAACGGAGTATATCCTTGTAGACGGCTACAACATAATTTTCGCTTGGGACGAACTTAAAGCCATTGCCGCAGAAAGCCTTGACGCCGCCCGAAGCAGGCTTATAAACATTCTCTGCAACTATCAGGGTTTCAGGCAGTGCGAGCTTATACTTGTTTTTGATGCTTACAAAGTCAAAGGGAACGACCGCGAAGTTGAAAAGCACTGCGGTATCAGCGTGGTATACACCAAAGAAGCCGAGACAGCGGATATGTACATTGAAAAGGTTTCCCACGAACTTGGGAAAAATAACCGCGTCCGCGTGGCGACTTCCGATGGCGCAGAACAGGTGATTATCCTCGGGAACGGCGCGTTCCGCGTTTCGGCGGAGGAGTTCAGGCTTGAAGTAAAGGCGGTAGAAAAGGCAATAAGGGATATTATCGAAAACTGATCCGCGGCATATTTCCGCCGTAACGGAATAAAACAGAAATTCCGCATATACTATTTCCAGTATGTTTTAAAGGAGTTTTCTGTATGGAAAGGATCGCTTTTTTTGACACAAAACCTTACGACAGGATATGGTTCGACAAGCTGAACACCGAGTATGACATAAAATATATAGATCACAAACTTACTCCCGACACCGCAGCTGCCGCAAGAGGCTGCAAAGCCGCCGTTGTATTTGTGAACGACACGGTAAACAGCGAGACCATAGACGAACTTTGCGCCGTGGGAGTTAAACTCATAGCACTGAGATGCGCGGGATACAACAATGTTGACATAAAGTATGCAAAGGATAAAATTGATGTGGTGAGAGTTCCCGTATATTCGCCGTATGCCGTTGCGGAACATACAATGGCACTTCTCCTTACCCTTAACCGCAAGATACACAAGGCTTTTATCAGAACGCGGGATTTCAATTTCAGTCTTAACGGTCTTATCGGGTTTGATCTTCACGGCAAAACTGCGGGAGTCATCGGAACAGGACAGATAGGAAGGATCTTCATTGACATTTGCAGGGGGTTCGGAATGAATGTCATTGCATACGATCCCTATCCTGCAAAGGATACGGATATAAACTATGCTCCGCTTGACAAGCTTTTTGCGGAAAGCGATGTGATCTCCCTGCACTGTCCGCTTACAAACGATACAAGATATATTATTAATGAAAGCAGCCTTGCAAAAATGAAAGAAGGCGTCGTGATACTCAACACTTCCAGAGGACAGCTTATTGACAGCGACGCGCTTTTGCAGGCACTGAAAGACAAGAAGGTGCGCGGCGCAGGTCTTGACGTTTACGAGGAGGAAACTTCAATTTTCTTTGAGGACTATTCCAGTACTATTATAAAAGATGATGTTCTTGCGCTGCTGGTTTCCATGCCGAATGTTATAATGACATCTCATCAGGCATTTCTTACGGACGAAGCATTGCAGAAAATAGCGGAAGTGACTCTTGCAAATCTGGGAGCATTTTTCCGCGGGGAAGAACTTAAAAATGCGGTGCTGTACAAAACGGATAAAGCATGATATAAAAAGCGGGGCTGCCGTAATTGGGCAGTCCCGCTGTTTTTACTGTTTTGTTTTTCTTACAATTATTGTGACGGCTGCCGCAGCGATAATAACCGCAAATATCCATACCGCCGCACTTTTACCTTCCGTCCTGATAACATTTTCATCGGAGAATGTTCCTGCCGCCGATGATACATCTTCGCCGCTGTCAGTGCTGCCAATGACCGCAGGCGGCATTCCTATGCCGTGTGAGGGGATCGCAGGAGCTGCTTCTGCGGGAACGTCTGTATTATCGGGTTCTTTGGGATTTTCGGACAGCGAAGCCGACTTTTTCTCTGCCAGAACGTAATTGCTGAGATGGACCGTTACAAAGCTGATTACTTTTTCACTGCTGTCATATTCTGCATTCATATCGGTAAAACTTCCGTCGCTCTCCATGCGGAATATGGCAGGATAATCAAGATCATCGGGAACATATAAAGTTATCTTTATTTTCTTGCCGTTTACAGGCTGTACAGCTTCGCCGTTCCTGATAAGTGAAATATCGTAAATGTGTTTTATATCGGATTCAGGCAGTTCAATATCCGTATCATCAATTTCCGAGATTTTTATTTGCAGAGTTATGCTTTCAATGCTGCCTTCAAAAATGCCGCTCATGTTGCCGCCGTCAGCAGCTGCCGCCGAAACAACGGGCAGATCGCCGCTGTTTCCGATAACATTTCCTTCGGTGTCGATAACTGCTCCGCCGGAAATTATCTTTTCGGCGGTTCCGTCTTTGCCGATAATTCCGCCGTTTGGAATACTGATATTGCCGTCCGTGTCAAATGTTGAATTCTTGCCTTTTACGGTAACATCTCCGACCTGCAATTCATCGGCGGTAATTGTTCCGTCTGATGAAACTTTTCCGCCGCTTGGAAGTGCAACTGTTGCTTTTCCCGTTTCAACTATGCTTCCATTTGGAACATTGACATTTCCGCTTTCATCGACCGTCACTTCACCTGAATCGGGCAGAGTCACTGTAGTTGTGTTTCCTTTACTCTCCAGTTCGACTGTTTTGCCGTAGTTCGTGATACTTCCGTTTTCCGTTTTAACAGTTTCTCCCGTTTTGAGTTCGGTAGTGCCGGAAGAATTATCTGATGTAACTATACTTTTTTCTGCAATAAAGGACGCAAACGCATTTTCTGTTGCTTTTGTACGGATATGTACCGTGTATTCTTTTCCCGCGGTCAATCCTGTAAATGTTCCGCTGTCCTGCCATGTTGTTCCGTCAATTGAATATTCACAATTCGTAATTCCCGTAACAGTTATGGAATTTTGCGTTTTTGTCACCGTCATTCCGGAAATATCCGGCGCGGCAGGTCTTTTGGGAATTACTACTGTCTGCACCGCTCCTGCACTGTGATTTTGGTCGGCGGCATAACGGAACATAACTGTTATGCTTTCGCTTCCGTCCCATTCAAACTCCGTAACCGACATATTTTCCGTGCATGGGAAATAATTTTCGCCGTCAAGGGAATATTCCATCTTGCTGTTTGTGGAAATCGTTTCGTTTTTGTAATTAATTTCTGCATTGGTACTTTCACTGACGGCGGCTGAAATTTTCCATTTAAGCGAAGTATTATCGCCAAGGCTGTAATTGTTATTGCCAAGCGACAAAATTTCTGCGGTATATTCGCCCACGTTCGCTGCGGTGTTGCCGTCATATTCAATATTGAACGTATCGCCGTCAACTGCATTTGTTACTTCTGCCGCAACAGATTTTTCCGTGCCGTCATAAACAAATGATGTTTCGTTCTGCCATTCTATTTTGGCAAGGCATTTATTTATAGTCAGCGTTCCTGCCGAATCTACGGCATAATTGCTGCTGTCAAGTTCAATTGTGTAGCCGTTTTCAGCAGCGTTATAAGTATATGTTCCCGCATTTTTGCTTGCCGCCGTCAATGTTGCCTTTACTGTTTCACCGTTTACGCCGTCAATTTCAATTTCCCGGCTTGTCTTTCCGTCATAGGTATATTCCTTTGCGGGAATATCAAGAAGTTTGGGCGTGATCTTGCCGCTGCCGGTAATTTCGTCATTTTCAAGTTTGTAAAAATTGCTTTGTTCGCCGGTAATTTTTAAACCGGAAGCCGTAACAGTCCTTGCACCGGCATTTGCGCTGTCAAATTTGCAGCTCGTTGCTGTTATGGAAACTTTGTCTCCCTCTACAAAGCCGTCAGACGTAATTTTCGCTGTGCAAGCCGTTGTTCCGTCATAAAACTTTGTGATCTCCCCGTCAAATTTGGCTGATATGGATTTAGGATCAACTATTACCTTGATAGTATCATTTCCACTGTCGTTCAGTGATGCTAAATAATAATATTCCCCTGTAAAATTAGCTTTAATAGTATTTTCTCCGATCTTAAATCCGTTTTCTTGTGATATTTCAATGGAAATATAGTATGTGCTGTCCGGCTTTTCGACAGTCATATTTTTGACCGTTGTGCCATTAACAGTTAAAGTAATATCATCAGAATCCGAAATCAGCATTGGCAGAGATATTACCGCTATTCCGGGACGTAAACTTTCTTTCTCCGGCGGAGGCGGTTTTATTTTTTGTGCCGTGAGTGCTATTTCATCACCATATGTATAATGCCGATAATCTATTGCAAGTTCATTATTTTCCGTAACTACAACTTCGTAACCCTCGTTTGCAAGTTCACTGCTTGGTGTGAATTTATCCGCAGCCTGCGCGGCAAATTCTCCCGCTGCAAATACGCCGGGGGTACTCATATCAATAATATACGGGTCTGTGTTTGTAAGCTCGCCGGTTATGTTAATTGGTTTAGTGGTTTTGATATTTGCAGTTGTTGTATAGAATTTTACATCTCCGGCAAGGTCAAGCGTTCCTTGGTTGTCAATGCCGTAAACGGAAGAAAAAATAATTTCTTCGGGAGCATAGCCTATTGACCCGCCCGAGATCGTAAGTGTACCCGTGTCAGTATTTACAATTGCATTTTCAGGTGTGAACCCTGATACTTCCGGATCTTCGCTAATGCCGGTACAATATACTGTTACATTTTCCAATGTCAATGTACCGGAATTTTCAATAGCAGTGGCTGAACCGTCTACCATTCCGTTTTTCATTGTCATTGTACCTTTATTTATAATACCGGTATTAAGGTAACCATTTAAGTGGGCATAAATATCAGCATCGAAACTTATGTTAAGTATACCGCTTTCCTCATTAATGATAGCATTTTTCAGACCTAATATGTAACCTCCATAAATATTCACTGTTCCGTTGTTTGTAATAGCAACACTGTTTTCATTATTTTCAGCACCTATACTACCGACGTTTTCGCTGATTTTGCTGCAATCGTAAATATTCAATTCTGCACCTGTCGGAACTATTATTTCTGCATTTCTTATGCTATTCCCATTAAGGCAGAGATCGATCTTTGCACCTGTGGGAACAGTCCAATCACCGGACATTTCCATATCTTCCGTAAGATAATAATTTCCGCTTTCGGTGGGAAGGCTGTCGGTTTCTGTCCAAGGTTTAAACACAATATCATCGTGAATATGCGTTTCATTTATAACCTTGCCTTTTAGCTGTTCGCTTAACTCTTCTAAATTATTCACTTTCGCGCCGTCCGGGATAACAAGCGTTTCGCCCTCGTTAAGTTCAAATGTTTCATCAAGAGTTACATCGCCCTGAACGGTATATGTTTTTTCACTTTCGTTATAGAAAACGCAGGACGAATCCGCAGGGAGAACATCTTTGACGCTTTCATTGAAAATTCCGCCGGTAACGGAACCGCCATACCAGATTACTTCTGATACATTTCTGAAATCTCCGCCGGTAACGTAACCTTCATAATGCTCAAATATGATCGCATCTTTGAAATTTCCTCCTGATATTCCTCCGTCGGACGATTGGCTTAATACATAACTTTGAAAAGTACCGCCGCTGACAGTTCCGTAATTTAATACCCAATAGCTGCCATTATTAAAATTGCCGTCGGATATTGTACCATGATTAGTTACAGTTTTGCTAAAATTTCCTCCGATTATTACGCCGCCTTCTTCATTGTCTACGCTGCAATCATATGTGCCGCCGCTGATAGTTCCATAGTTATTCAATGAAATACTTACGCTGCTTTCTCTTGCATAACTGTTTTCACAGCTAAAATCTGTGATCTCACCTTCGTTTTCTATTATAAGATGAATGGTTATATCTGAATATGAATGTCCACCTACTACCTGCGGAATGCCGCTGAGGTTTACTTTGAAACCGGAACGGATCGCCGTCACAATACGAATATAAACACTGTTGATCCCATACTCTTCCATCACGTGTATGTTCTTTTCTCTGACAGACATTGTAATACATTCTGACATAACAAGCTGTGTACCTGTTTCTACAGTGTCTGCATCTATTGTTATCTTACTCAGATCAATAAGATATGTGTCGCCCTCTGATCCCGGCATATACACATCATCATACGCCATAGGCGCAATGCCGTACTCGGTTTCCGCCGTTTCAGAAGTCTCTGCGGTCGCAGATGTTACGGAAGTTTCCTCCGCTGTAACAGCATTATTATAGCTTCCCGCGAAGTTTGCGGCCGCAAGCGCAGACATAAGCACGAATGCCGCCGAAAAAACTGCGGCAGCACGGTATTTTGCCGATATTTTCATAAAGCATCACTCCGTATACTATTATAATAGCCCTGAGCAAAACACCGAAAAACAAGTAATAACGCAGTTTTGCCGGGATAAAGTTTTCAAATTGTCA
>CANQTP010000051.1 GCA_947626755.1 uncultured Clostridia bacterium | reverse complement strand
GAGATGGAGGAATTCATCGACTACGCTAAAGTCATCATGGGAACGCTCGGGCACAAATTATTTGAGCCCATAAGCAAACCTATAATCCCTGCCGAAAATGACACCGCAGCTGTTCCGGAGAATTATTCAGAGCTGCGTCTTGAACGTGTTATAAAGAACGTCGGAAAAGTTGAGGCTTTCGGCGCGCAGACCTCGGAGGGCTTTGTTGTATTTAAGGGTAGCCATATTGCACTTGCCGACGATGATACAATTCCTGCCGTTATAAAAGAACGCAGAAAAAATGCTCTGCTTGACGAGCAGGGCGTGCTGCGGGAGGATATGCTTTTTACCAGCCCTTCGTATGCGGCGATGTTTGTTATAGGCAAGAGCGCCAACGGTCTGACAAGCTGGAAAACAGCTGACGGTAAAACTCTGAAGTCGCTGGAAATAGGCAAGGATGTTGAACAGCCCGACAATGAATAGGCTTGAGACAATGAAATCCCATCCACTCGCATAACCGTCAAGGGTTGAGGCAATAAAATTTGCTGCTCCCGAAAAAGTCCCATTTCATGCGGATTTACGAAACCAGTTGATATATTCCCGCTAACGAACGGACTTGAAACAGATGGACAAAAATCGGATATTTTTCGATGTAAACTGTTGGACTTGTTCCCGCGAACGAGCGCAGCCGCTGACATTAAAATGAACGTGTCAAGCCACGTTGAATGCGTGGTTCTGATGGAAAGGACTGAAATGCAGGATATGCGTTCTGCATTAAAATGAAAATTCCTTGCAGCAAAGAGATCAGCATAACAAGAATGAAACGGAGATGCACTTATGACTACATATTCAATAAAGCCGAACGATACAATTGAGATAGATTTTCATGGCGTAATGCCTGAACAAAATATACGTAAAAAGATGAAGACAGTCAAATTTTTGTGGGATCCGGTCAATAAGGTGTGGTTCAGCCATAAAAACGATAAAACTCTTGCATTGGCAAAAAGATTATGCAGAGGACCTGCGAATGATTATGCTCTTAAAGTTAAGATCAGAGATATTGTTGAAGCAGATGAAACGCAGCTTGAAGCATGGAAAAATGAACTTAAAGATCATGTCAACGAGTTGATCGGTGAAGATAATTCCGCTTATTCCGAAGACACAGTCAGCAATAGTCAGGAATTTGCATGGATGGATTGTTTCAAATTTATAGCAAAGCACTTGTCAGCATTAAGTCCCGAAAAGCAGGAGTTTGAGCTTGTTTTTGAATACAGTCTGCCGGGTACTGTTCACGAGCGTCCTGACGTTTTCCTTCTCACTGCAGGCAAGGCTGTATCATTGGAGTTCAAGAGAAAGAACGCACCGCAGGTCGATGAAAACAAGGACGATGTTGCCCAGGCGATCAGATATAAAGAATGTATTGAAAATCATCATAAGGTAACGAGAGAAAGAGCTCTTGATGTAAAGAGCTATCTGGTATGTACACATGACAGGGCTGTGAAAGGCAGTCTCCGCGGAATAGAAATATTGACAAAGGATAATTTCTTTGATGTGATCGATGCGGAACTTGAAGGTGAATCAGAATGCTCATTTATTATTGATTGGCTTGCTTCTTCTAAGACTGAAATGCCCGATATGCTTAAGGCAATGGATATAATGTATCATGACGGGAAGATCCCTTATATTTCAGATGTTAATAAAAAATGCCTGAATAAAGTTCTCTCCTATATAGATGATGCCAAGACAAACCATAAGAAGCTGCTCATTCTTATCAATGGCGTTCCGGGCGCAGGTAAAACTGCTGTAGCTCAGAGCATAGTATTCGAGGAGAATAAGGGAGCTGCAAACGCAGTATATCTGTCAGGAAACAGACCGCTGGTAGAAGTAATTCAATATCAGATCGATCAGGTCGGAGCAAATGAGCATATGAGTGAGAATGCCATTCAGGGAATGAAAGATTTCAAGAGCGGTTATTTCTCAAATGCCAAAGGAAAAAATACGAAGGTCCCTGAACAGTCTGTTCTGGTATTTGATGAAGCACAGCGCGCTTGGGATAAGGCTAAATTAAAGCGGGGCTTCAGTGAACCTGAAGGTCTGTTTGATGTTTGTGAAAGAATTTATGCTGCGAGAAACTATGCCGTTCTGGTCGGTCTGTACGGGCATGGTCAGGTAATCAACGACGGTGAGGAAGCAGGGTTATCTTTGTGGGAGGAAGCTCTGGAAAAACATACAGACTGGTTTGTCATAGCGTCAGATGAAGTTGCATCTCAGATAGCGGATCTCGGTGAACGTAAGATCACTGATAATGATCTGCTGCTTCCTGTTTCTCTGCGTGCTGATTTCATTGATTGCAGTAAATGGGTCGAGCAGGCGATAAGCAGAACGGGTGCTGATTTTTCAGAAGCTCAAAGGGAACTTGCAGAGCTGCAAAAAACATCAATGAGAATTTGCATGACACGTGATATGTCAAAGATCAGAGAGCGCATTGCAGAAATCGATGCAGATCATCCTGAATGGAGCTATGGTATTTTTATATCGAATTTTGCCGAGCAGAATGTGATACAGAAAGCACTGCCGGGCTGGGACATCGGCTATAAAGGAGCAAATACGGTTTTAAAAGGCGGTTACGGTCAATGGTTTACGGAAGAATGCAAACTTCTGACAAAGGCTTGTTCTGTATTCGGAAGTCAGGGACTTGAGCTTGATTGTCCCATTATCCTATTCGGCGGCGGTTACGTAAGGAAGGGCGGTAAGTGGCTCCCGAGAGGCAGTTCGTACAACTACGATAAAGCTCAGGAAGGCAAGTACCGTGACATAGATACTATAGTCGAAAATAACTTCAGAGTGCTGCTGACAAAGGCGCGTAAAGAAATGCTGCTTCTCATACCTGATGATCCTGTTCTTGACGAAACATATCAATACTTTGCTGACATGGGAATGGACGTGCTTTAACGATCATATGCAGATGTCAGAAATTTCCTGAAAATCTCTTAAAAATTTACCCGATAATTTTTTAATTTATGGGTTGAAAAATCTTAACAAATGTGATATAATGTATTTATTAAGGATCAAACATCACGAAAAGGAGAGTGCAACAGATAATGAAGATCATGATCTGCGATGATTCAATGTTCGTCCGCAAAAAAATGAAGGATGCCGTAAATGCTGCCGATCCCGGAGCGCAAATCATCGAAGCCGCCAACGGCAGGCAGGCTGTGGAAAAATATAAGTCCGAAAAACCCGATCTGGTGTTCATGGATATTATAATGCCCGAAAAAAGCGGCGTTGACGCGCTCAGCGAAATAATAAATTTCGATAAGAAAGCAAGAGTAGTTATGGCTTCTTCCGTGGGTACACAGGAAAACCTGAAGCAGGCTATACTTGCAGGCGCGTATGACTTCCTGCAAAAACCTATTGAAAATGAGGACGTTGCAAAAATTATTTCCAAGGCTAAGGAGGACTGATCCCCATGTTTACCCAGTTTTTCGGCAACTATCTTCTGCGCAGGCAGCTCGTTACTCCTCAGCAGCTTTCCGAAGCGCTCACTATTCAGAAAAATACCCGTCTCAGACTGGGCGTGCTTGCGATCAACGCGGGACTCCTGACCGCGGAGCAGGTGGAAAAAGCACATATCGAACAGCAGCGCACCGATAAGCGCATCGGCGATGTTATGGTGGAAATGAATTTCCTTACCCGCGAACAGGTGGAAGAGCTTTTCAAAACACAGCCCGCGGGGCATCTTCTCCTCGGGCAGGCGCTTGTGGACAAGGGCTATATGACAAACGCGGGGTTTGAATCGGCTATCAATTCCTACAAAGCCGAAAACAGCATTTCCGACTCGGACATTTCAAATGCCGATGAAGCTCTTGCAATGAAGCTTATATCCAATTTCTACAAATTCGATGCCGACATTCGCTCGGACTACATAAGAAGTTACATTTCTATGCTTTTCAAAAATCTCATACGTTTTATCGGGTATGATTTTGCACCGCTGGAGTCGGTAAACTCGGAAAATATCATAAGAAATGTCGTCATGCAGGATATAAGCGGCGGAATGAATATGTCCACCATGATATACGGCGACGACTCCGTTATGGTTGAGTTAGCGTCGAGGTTTTCGGGAGAAGCCCTTGATGATTATGATGAATACACGCAGGCTTGTGTAAGCGAGTTCCTGAACCTTCACAACGGACTTTTTGCGGTAAACATTTCCAATGACAAGGGAGTGGAGCTTCAGCTTGAACCTCAGTGCTGCTATGAAACTTTTGACATGGTAGGACTTTCCAGAGCTTGCGTCATTCCCGTAAATTATTCGTTCGGCACTGTAAATTTTGTTATACAATTATAATAGTATAAAGATCGTGCGGCTGTTCCTTGGCGGACAGCCGCTTTTTTCTGTCGTTTATGGCAGAAAATGTCCTTGACAAAGTATATGCCTTCGGTTATAATTGTATTGTAGAGTGCCTAAAAGAATCATTCAGAAGGGGTGTCTCCGAATGGATAATGTTAATGTCAAAATCAAAAAAAGCAAGATGAAAGAAAAAAATATACTTGCTACTATGATCGTTATGATCGCTATCTGTGCGCTTACGGGATTTACATATATAAAGATCAACAGCATTACCGTCAATCGCAGTCTCGGACGTATGCAGGAAGCTATCAATATAGTTACCGAGGACGTAAGCGGCAAGCTTGCCCGCGACAGCATTTCCCTTAACGCTCTGGCGGAAATAATCGCTTCTCAGGAAAATATTGAGAATGAAAACGTCCTGCGGAATATTATGGAAAATATTGCTCCGCTTACTACATCTAAAAATATCTATCTGCTTCTGCCTAATAATACCATTATTTCTTCAAGCGGCGGATCCGTTGATTTCGACACAGACGGAAAAATAGATTTTAATGAGGAAGTCAAACTGGGCGAACACGTTACCGATAGAATGGTAAGCCTTTCCAATCCCGATAAATACGTTATACGGCACTTTGTTCCCGTTGAGAAGAACGGAAACGTAATTGCCCTGCTTTACGCAACCACAAACCTTGAAGAATTCCCGAATTCTTTGAATCTCAGCGATCTTTACAACGCGCAGGCGCGTTTTCTGCTGATAGACAGGCACAACGGCGACTTTATCATGGATACTCTCCACAACGGCAAACTGGGAAATATAAAGGACTACTATGCCGAAAAATCCAAAGAGTCGAATGGTTCGACCACGATCATGCAGGATATTCTTGACGGAAAATCGGGCTATACTAAGGTGTATTCCGACACAAAACAGCAGTATCTTTACTTCTACTATTCGCCCATCGATGAGGATCAATGGCATCAGCTGGGCGAATCAAAGGATCTTAACCGCTGGACTGTGGGAGTTACCGTTCCCGAAAGGGAAGCCCTTGCAAGTGCTTTCAAAATACGAAAACTCTGCATTTTTGTGGCGGCTGCGGAAGTTGTCATATTCCTGATATATTTTCTGTGGGTTATCCGCAATACAAATATCACCATGGAAAAAGCTATCCTTGAGGAACGTCTTGTAAAAGCCGAAAATGCCGAACGTGCAAAGACAATGTTCCTTTCCAATATGTCCCACGACATCAGAACGCCTATGAACGCAATTATCGGCTACACTACCCTTGCGGCGGCGAATGTTGAGGACACTCCCCGGGTAAAGGACTATCTTTCCAAGATACTTTCTTCGGGAAATCATCTGCTCAGCCTTATAAATGACATCCTTGACATGAGCCGTATCGAAAGCGGACGCGTTGACATTGAAGAAACGGAATGTTCGCTTCCCGATATTCTCCACGATCTGCGGAATATACTGCTGAATCAGATGCACTCCAAGAAACTGAATTTCTACATCGACACCATAGATGTCATAGACGAGGATATCTACTGCGACAAGCTGCACCTTAACCAAGTACTGCTGAATCTGCTCAGCAACGCCGTGAAATTTACCCCCGAGGGCGGTTCCGTGTCGCTTATTATAAAGCAGCTCCACGGCGCGCCTACAGGTTATGCTTCCTACGAAATAAAGGTAAAGGACACGGGCATAGGCATGGATCCCGAGTTCATGAAGCACGTTTTTGAACCTTTTGAAAGGGAATCCACCTCCACAGTGAGTGGGATCCAAGGCACGGGTCTGGGAATGGCTATTGCCAAGAACATCATCGACATGATGGGCGGAACTATTTCTGTAAGCAGTGAACAGGGCAAAGGCACGGAATATGTTATCAACATCGAATTCAGGCTTCAGGCGGACAGGAAACAGGTGGAAGTCATAAATGAACTTGTGGGAATGCGTGCGCTTGTAGTCGATGACGATTTTGCGATTTGTGACAGCGTTACAAAAATGCTTGTCCAGCTCGGACTGCGTGCGGACTGGACTATGTACGGCAAGGAAGCTGTTCTCCACGCAAAACAGGCGCAGGAACTTGCTGACGAGTTCAAGGCGTACATAATCGACTTGTATCTTCCCGATCTCAGCGGCTTGGAAGTTGTAAGACAGATACGGCGCGAGGTGGGAGAGGACATACCTATAATAATCCTCACGGCATACGACTGGACAACTGTTGAACATGAAGCCCGCGAAGCGGGAGTTACAGCGTTCTGCAATAAGCCCATATTCCTTTCAACGCTCAGGGAAACGCTGGTTTCGGCGATCTGTGCAGACGTTTCGGGCAGCAGCGAGGAGATACTTCCGAAAGCTTCCGACGACATCAAGGGCAAGAACTTGCTTCTTGTTGAGGATAACGAACTTAACCGCGAAATTGCCGTTGCGATACTTTCCGAAAGCGGCTTCAATGTTGAATGTGCCTGTGACGGTACAGAAGCCGTTGAAAAGATGAAAAACGCCGAGCCTGACGATTACGATCTGATACTTATGGACGTTCAGATGCCGATAATGGACGGTTACGAGGCTACAAAAGCTATTCGCGCCATGGACGATCCTGTAAAATCGCACATTCCGATCATTGCCATGACGGCAAATGCGTTTGACGAGGATAAAAGGAATGCTCTTGCAAGCGGCATGAACGATCATATTGCAAAGCCGCTTGACATGGATAAATTATTTGCTGTTCTTCGCAGATACCTTACCGAAGAGACATACAAATGATAACGGGTGATAATATGATATATACTGTTACGCTGAATCCGTCCATTGACTATACCGTAAGGCTTGAAAACTTCACTGCGGGCATTACCAACCGCACTTCGGGCGAGGAATACAGCATCGGCGGGAAGGGTATAAATGTTTCGCTGATACTTTCCGAGCTTGGAGTAAAAAGCAAGGCTCTTGGATTTGTTGCGGGATTTACGGGAAAAGCCATTGAGGAAGAACTTGCCGTTAAAGGCATCGAAACAGATCTTATCCGACTTAAAAGCGGATTTTCGAGAATAAACGTCAAGATCTTTTCCGACTTGGAAAGTGAGATCAACGGTCAGGGACCATGCATAAGCGATGAAGAATTTGAAATGTTCCTGAGAAAAATAGAAAAAATTTCGGACGGAGATACGATCATCATAGCGGGAAGCGCTCCGAAGATCCCCGTCGGCGATCCTTACGGAAAAATACTTGAACGGCTGAAAGGCAGGAACGTGCGCATTATTGTTGACGCTTCAAAGGAGCAGCTTTTAAATTCTCTGAAATATGAGCCGTTCCTTATAAAGCCAAACAAGCAGGAGCTTTCGGAAATTTTCGGTGCAGAGATCGGGGACGAAGCGGACATAGAAAAATATGTGCTCGAACTTAAAAGAATGGGAGCGAAAAATGTTATAGTTTCTCTCGGCAGCGGCGGTGCGCTGATGTTTGACAGTGCGGGAAACAAATACCGCTCGGGCGTTTTAAAAGAAAAGGTGCTTGGGACTGTCGGCGCGGGAGATTCCATGGTAGCAGGATTTGCAGCGGGATATGAAAAAACGGGAGATATTTCCTATGCGTTCACCCTCGGTACAGCTTGCGGAAACGCAACTGCATTTTCCGCAGGTCTTGCTACAAAAGAAAAAATTAACGAGATCCTTAAAAAATTACAGAGTTGAGAGCTTTTTGTAGAGTTGAGAGTTAAGAGTTGAGAGTTGAGAGCAGGCTGAGCCTGCACGCTTTCAGGCAAGGCTGAGCCTTGACCCTTTCAGGCTTTATTTAGTGATTTCCCGCTTATGTATATTGTGAGACAGAGCAAAGCCGGATCTGAAATTTATTTTTATTATAAAAAGGGCATTGTATGGCACTATTTTAATATGTTATACTTATAATGGAAAAAGAATTAAGAATGGATCGGAAGAAATTCAACTTTTGATCCATTTTTAATTACGAATTACGCATTCTATTAAAGATGGCATTGAAGCAGGCTGAGCCTGCACGCCTTCAGGGTTTGTTTTGTGATTTCTAACTTATGTATACGTGCATGACACAAAGCCGGATCTGAAATTTATTTTTATTATAAAAAGGGCATTGAATGGCACTATTTTAATATGTTATACTTATAATGGAAAAAGAATTAAGAATGGATCGGAAGAAATGCAACTTTCGATCCATTTTTAATTACGAATTACGCATTACGAATTACGCATTCTATTAAAGATGGCATTGTATGGCACTATATTTATGTGTTATGCTTATAATGGAAAGTTTGAGAATTAAGCAGGCTTAGCCTGCTATAAACTTTTAGAAAGGAGTTATTTATTACGAAAAAGAAAAAATACACAGATCCTAACGAAATGCAGAAAGCGATAGACGCATATTTCAAGGACTGCGAAGGCACCGTTAAAACCGATGAAAACGGCGAGCCTGTTCTTGATAAAAACGGCGATATTATTATCGTCGGCGCACACCCGCCCACCATTACGGGACTTGCGCTGAGTCTGGGTTTCAGGTCAAGACAGGCGCTGCTTAATTATCAAGCGCGCTCGGAAACTTTTGAGGATATTATTTCGGTTGCAAAATTAAAATGCGAGGAATATGCAGAGCGCCATCTTTATGATAAATATTATTACGGTGCAAAATATTCCCTCGAAAATAATTTCAAAGGCTGGGGAAAATCAGCTTCCGCTTCGGAGAAAAATAACGAGCTTTCAAAACTTTATGAAGCAATTTCCAAGCCCGATGAGGAGGAAGATCCATGACATTTTCGGTGCTTTCCCCGAAGCAGAAAATTATTTTCAAATGGTGCTACAATTCGGACAAAACGGCTATTATCTGTGACGGCGCTGTCAGAAGCGGAAAAACCGTCTGCATGATAACGTCGTTTATTTTGTGGGCAATGAAATGTTTCAACGGCGGGATCTTCGGGATATGCGGAAAAACAGTCCGTTCCGCCGAGAGAAATATAATTTCGCCGCTTATGGATATTGCGGATATAAACGCGTATTTCAAGGTAAATTACCTGCGTTCGCGGAATCTTCTCACCGTGGAAAATGACGGCGTAAAAAACAGCTTTTACATTTTCGGCGGCAGGGACGAAAGCAGTTATATGCTTATTCAGGGGATCACGCTTTCGGGTGTGCTTTTTGATGAAGTGGCGTTGATGCCACGTTCCTTTGTGGAACAGGCGATAACAAGAACGCTTTCGGTGGAAAATGCAAAACTCTGGTTCAACTGCAATCCCGACAACCAATTTCACTGGTTCTATAATGAATGGATCAAAAAAGCAGATGAGAAAAACGCGCTTCATCTGCATTTTTTAATGTCGGATAATCCCATTCTCACGAAAAAACAGCTTGAAAATGCGGAACGGCAGTTTACCGGAGTTTTTCATGATCGCTACATAAAAGGCTTATGGGTCTCGGCGGAAGGCGTTATTTACAAGGATTTCGCAGACAACACGGAACGCTATATCCTCGATAAATTTCCTGATGATATAATTCAGTGCAATATCGGATTTGATTTCGGCGGGAACGGTTCGGCGCACGCGGGAATATGCACGGGATTTTCAAAACGTTTGCAAAAAGTGATAATTTTAGAGGAATTTTATCTGAAAGAAATTGTTTCACCCGCACGTCTGGAAAGCGAAATAATTAATTTCGTGCGAAAATGTCAAAGCAGGTTTCCCGTATTTGACGGATATTTCGATTCTGCGGAAACGACACTTATAAAAGGTTTAAAAACAGCTTTTGCAAAAGAGCGCATAAGCTTCAATATCCACAACGCGCGGAAATCTGCAATTACCGACAGGATCTCATTTACAAATCTGATAATGTCGCAGGGACGGTTCTTTATTATGCGGCACTGTAAAAATGTAATTGACGCGTTCCGCTCTGCTGTCTGGGACAGCAAATCTCCCTGCGACAAACGTCTTGACGATGGGAATTACAACATTGACAGTCTGGACGCTTTTGAATACAGCGTTGAACCGATGATAAACGACATTATCAATGCGTAATTCGTAATGCGTAATGCGTAATTAGCAGGCTGAGCCTAATAAAATATTAAAAGGATATGATAAAAATGAGTATTATTTCAAATGCAAAACGGGCATACGGTAAAGCCGTTCCCGAACTTGGTAATTTTTATAACCGCATTTCACTCTGGAATGCGGTGTTCGCAAATCGTCCGCCTTGGGCAAGGGTAAAGCGCAGCGGACTGTTTTCGTCGGGCGAAAGGGAAATGTCACGCATAGGCGCGGCAAAAGTTATTGCGGACGAATTTTCGCGGCTGACATTTTCCGAAAAAATCAACATTTCCGCCGCCGAACCCTATCGGGAATACATAATGAAAACTCTTGACGGCAGCGGTTTTTGGAAGCGTATGCCCGAATTCTTTTCCGCGGCTTACGCTCTCGGCGGCGGTGCTGTGAAAATTTACGCTGAAAACGGAAAACCGAAAATTAATTATATTAATGCGGATCTGTTCATTCCCCTTGCATGGGACGAGCGGGATATTACTTCGGGCGCGTTTGAAAGCCGCGTTTTTAAGGACGGCTTTTTCTACACGCTTTTTGACAGATATTTTCCCGATGAAAACGGCGGGTATTCTGTTGAACACAAGCTTTTCCGTTCGGACAGCAAATACAGTCCCGGGGAGATGTGTCCTTTGAACGAGCTTTGCGGGGAACTTCCCGAAACCGTTCATTACGATTCGGAAGTGCCGATGTTCAGGTATTTCAAACCCGCCGTAAGCAACAATTTCGACAGGTATTCGCCTTTGGGAATATCGGTTTTTGACGGAACTCTTGACACGCTGAAAGCGCTTGATATTGCGTTTGACAGCTTTTCGCGTGAATTTATTCTCGGCAAAAAGCGTATTATTGTTCCGTCCTCATGTATCCGCACAATTGTGGACATTGATTCGGGACAGCCGAAACGTTATTTTGACGCGGACGATGAAGCGTATGTTGCACTTAAATGTGACGATGAAAAAGAGCTGAAAATTTCCGACAACACCGTTGAACTTCGCGTTGAGGAACACGTTACCGCCATAAATGCGCTTTTAAATATCCTGTGTTTCCAGACGGGGCTTTCCTCGGGAACATTTTCATTTGACGGCGCGCAGGGAATAAAGACCGCAACGGAAATAATATCTTCCGACAGCAAAACAGCCCGCGTTGCAGAAAGCAATAAAAGTCTTGCAGCGGAATTTATTGCTGAAATTGCAGAAAGCATTATTGCACTGGGAATTTCTCTTGGACAGCTTCCCGAATCGGATAATTACGATATTTCCGTGTCGTTCCCCGACGGGATAATTATTGATGATAATACCAAGATCGACAATAATATCAAACTTGTAAACGCGGGACTGCGTTCAAGAATTTCAGCAATAATGGACATTATCGGCTGTGATATTTCCGCCGCGGAAAAGGAAATTTCGCTGATAAATTCCGAAAATATTTTTGCGGAAAATGAAGTTCCCGAAAAAGCATTGAGCGGCGCACAAACGCAGGCGGTGCTTTCCGCAATTACAAAATACAAGTCGGGAGAATTCAGCATAAATCAGGCGGTAAGCATAATTTCTTCGGCAATGGGCATAAGTTCGGAAAAAGCCCGACAGCTTGCGGAAGGAACGGAAAATTAAATATGTTTCAAGCGTTTTGCATTTTATTGATTTGCAAAACGTTTTTATTTTGCCCGAAACGTGTTTACGGCGTTAAACTGCACACGGAAATTTGTCCAAAAAGGAGGATTTTTAAATGGACAAAACAGCAATTCCCACCGAAAATGAAAACATCACGGCGGACAACGAACAGGACACTGCGCCTGTTCGGGAAGAGAAAACATTTTCTCAGAAAGAACTTGATGAAATAGTCAGAAAGCGTCTTGAACGCGCAAAAAAGGATATGCCGTCCAAAGACGAGATCGACGAATTCAGGCAATGGAAGGACGAACGCGAGTCCTTTGAGCGTAAAGCTCTGGAAAATATCGCGGCTGCAAACAGTGCGAGAGAAGCCGCCGAAAACGACAAGCGCGCTCTTGAAATTGTAGTTTCATGTATTTCAAAAGGCGTTGACCCCGCTTTTGCGGACGATGTCATTACCCTTGCGGAAAAATACGCTGTCGGCGATATTTCCGTTGATGCGGCTGTTGATTCGGTGATCGGCAAATATCCTATGTTCTGCGGAAAAAGCCGTCCCGTTCACGGCATAACCACAGGCATTCGCACTCAGGCTGAACCCGCTGCCGGCACATCGGGCAAAGCAAACTTTATCAATGTGATAAAGCAAAATCAAGTTAATCGCAAGTAACAATGCGTAATGCGTAATTCGTAATGCGTAATTAAAAATTAGTAATGCGTAAGGTTCTGTCAACTAATTACGCATTAAGCATTACGAATTGCGAATTAATTTTAAGGAGGAATTTATTTATGGCATTTTTAAAAGATGAGCTCCGCGGATTTGTTCCCAAGGAGCAGGCGGAAGAAATTATCCGCAAAGTTGCAAGAGGTTCAAGCGTTATAAGACTTTCAAGAGTCGAACCGATGCTTACGGACACCAAGAAGATCCCCGTTATGACAAGCGGCGCGGGCGCGTACTGGGTAGGCGAAGGACAGCGCATAAGCACTTCCGGCGCAAAGTGGATATTCCCCGAACTTCATGCAAAGAAACTGGGAGTTATAATTCCCGTAACAAGAGAAAAGCTTTCCGACAGCACTATTGATGTTTTCGCGGAACTCCGTGACAGCATTGCGGAGGCTTTTTACGAATCCTTTGACGCCGCCGCACTTTTCGGCTTTAACACGCCGTTTGCAACTTCAATTATTGACGCTGTAAAAAATTGCGGCGCGATCGTTGAAGCTGATGCAGCAAGTTTTGATATTGCCGCTTCTGACGTTATGGCAAAGGTTGAATCCGCAGGCTATGACGTGGACGGTTTTGCCGCAAAGATAGGCGTTAAGAATTCGCTGAGAAAGCTCCGTGACGCAAACGGCGCGCCGATATTCATCGCAGGAACGGATCAGAATGAACTTTACGGACAGCCTATAGAATTTATCCGCGGCAGCGGCTGGAAAGACGAACAGGCGGAACTTATCGCAGGTGAATGGAAATATTCTCTCGTTGGTATCCGTGACGATATTGAATACGAAATTCTCACCGAAGCAACGCTTCAGAACACACTTGATGCGGACGGAAAGCCTCTTTCCCTTGCGGAACAGGACATGGTTGCGGTAAAGGCAACAATGAGAATTGCATATCTCTGCGTAAAGCCCGAAGCGTTCGCGGCGCTTGTGCCAAAGGCTGCGGAAATTCCCGACACAACGCTTTCAGCACTTACTATCGGTGAATGTTCCCTTGAACCCACATTCTCCGCGGAAGTTACTGAGTACACCACTTCCACGACTAACGAAAGCGACAATATCACAGCGACAGCAACAGCTGCCGAAAGCGGTGCCACCGTGGAAATAAAAAACGGAGAAACCGTCGTAGAAAGCGGTTCGGAAGCAACGTGGAATGAGGGCGAGAATACAGTTACCGTCAAAGTCACAAACGGCGATTATAACAAGACTTACACCGTAACTGTTACTAAGGCAGGCTGAGCCTGCACGCTTTCAGGCAAAGCGCGCTTGAACTTTTCGGGTATAGTTTTGAAATCTTCAAATTTATGTTTGACGTAAATAATGCAAAGCAATTTGAAAATTTAACAGACTTTACACCTTGACAAACCTCCGGAGATAGGTTATAATATAAGTAACGAAAAACTTATAAGGAAGTGAGATCATGTCAGATCGGGAACTTTGCACGCAGTACGAATTTATCGTAACAATGATCGAAAGCGGCAGCGCCGACAAGGTCGTTGAAATTCTCAAAAATGCTATCAAGCGTATTGATATGATCGAAACTTCCGGCGGCGAAAAAGTATCTGAGTCTTTTAAGAGGAAGTGAGAAAGTGGGACAAGCCGACATTCAATTCAAGGCATTTATCCGTTTTATTGTTTCTGCACTGAATGAGGTGCGAAAAGAAAAGGACGAGGAAAAACGAAATAAAAAACTTGACGAAATTCTTACCAATCTTAATGAGACATTAAAGGACTGATAAATTGCAAAGGTGAAAATATGAACGGCAGAGAAGTTTTAAATCTGATCGTTAAACTTGAACAGGAAGGTATGAACGCCGACAAGATAATTGATATTATCAAGTATATTGAAACGGCAGCAAATCCTACTGTATCGCAGGACGATCAACAGTAAGCAAAAATTATGTTCTTAAAGGTGTAAAGTCTGTTTAAAGGCTTTGCGCCTTTTTATTTTTAAGAAAGGGGTGAACGGATTGCCGATAGTTGATGAGAATTATTATAATAACATTTATAAGGGCGTTCGGGTTGAAAGTGACCTGAGCGCTCTTCTTGAACGCGCTTCCGATATTGTCAGGCAGAATTGCACTTATGTTATTGATGATATTGAAAAGCTTCCGTCTTTTATGCAGGAAGATCTGAAAAAAGCCGTTTGCGCACAAGCCGAATTTATGGAAATGAACGGCGGTATAGAAGGCTTTTCGGGCGGGAATTTTTCTTCCGGTTCGGGATTTTCTATAGGGAAATTCAGTATGTCGGGCGGGAATTCTTCGGGAAACAGCGTTTCGGGAAAAATTTCAGGGAGAAATTCTCCCGATATGCTTGCGTATCTGGAAGCCGCGGGACTTCTGTACAGAGGTGGTTTTAAATGATATTACCCATTCCAAAAAGACTGCTTATACATTCGGCGGAATTGATCACAAAATTTGAACCGGACATCTGGGGAAAAGCTTCCGAAACAGTAAAACAAAAGCTTGAAAATATCCGTATAGAATATTCCGCAAAGAATGTTTACGACAGTTCGGGAACGGTCATTTCTCTTTCGGCAACGCTGTTTTTCGACTGCAAAAACAGTTCGCCGGAAGAAATAAAATTTGCACTGAAAGGCGGCGTTATTGACGGGAAAACCGTTGAGATCCAGCAGGTAAAATTCGGTGAAAAAATTTTCACCGTAAAAACAATTGAACCGCTTTACGCCGACAGTGAAAAAATACATCATTATGAAGTCGGTCTTGCGTGAGTGGCGCAGGATCGCGGAATTTTCGGGAGGTGAGAGTATGCCTGCACAGAATATGCGTGCTGAAAAAACTGCGCAGACGGAAATTATTGAAACAATTTCCGAAATTGCGGGAATTAAAAAAATAGGGCTGCTTTCCGCTGCGGAAGATACGGCAATTTTATTTGCAGGCGGAAAAGAAATAAAGCGTTATCTTGACGGAACTGTGATCTGCGAAGCAGAATTAAAAATTTTCTGCCGCAGCGCGGATCAGCTTTCGGCGGCGGAATGTTCCAACGAAATATGCAATAAACTTTGCTCGCTTCGCGGGAATTTGCTGCCCGAAAAAAACAATTGGAAAGTATGCCGTATAAAAGCCGTTTCAATGCCGTCTCTTGATACACAAAGTGACAGAACATGGCTTTATTCGGCGGAACTTTCCGTAAATTATATTTTAAAAACCAGAAAGGAATGATCATATGAAATTATCTGAACTCATGAAAGGAATTACTCCGAATCCGAAATTTGCAGGATTTGTAACAGCAGACGACATGGTGCTTGCAATTGATACTACCGATGAACAGAATGCGGAAGTAGATAATTACTCGGTTCTGCAATCCGGTATTTCGGGAATTGACCCGACCCTCAATTCCGAAACAAAGGACAGTCAGTATATAAGAGCAGGCAAGTCTACCATAAAAACAGGAACTCAGCGTAAATTCAGGGTTTCGGGCGATATGTACATCGGCGATGAAGCGCAGGACTTCCTGCTTTCACACAAAATGAAATACGGCACCGGTCAGACTGCTGTTGTAAATTACGTTTTCTTCAATATGCTTACGGGCAAGGGCGAAAAGGGAAAAGCCGCGGCGGCAATAAATTCTGACGGCAGCGGCAACGCGGGTGAAAATGCAACAATTGACATTGTTCTTTCAAAATCAGGCGATGCTCCCGAAGAATACACCTATCAGGCAAGTGAAGCGGTATGATAAAATTAGCGGAAAAACTGCCCCGTTCTGTTTTTATAGACGGGGCAGAATATCCCGTAAACACTGATTTCAGGATAATGGCTGATTTTGAAACCAAAATAAACCGCGCGGATATTTCCGATAAAAAAATATTTTCGGAAATTGTAGGCGAAACGCTTATCCTGCTTTTCGGGGAAATTCCCAAAGCCGATATTAATACCGTTCTTGAAAAGCTGCTTTGGTATTACCGATGCGGACGTGTTACAGATATTTCGGCAAATTCGTCATTTAACGGAAATAAAAAACGTTTTTATGATTATGACGAAGACGCAGAATATATTTATGCGGCGTTTGCACAGCAATACGGGGACAATCTTATAAATTCAAAAATGCATTGGTGGGAATTCCGTGCGAAATTTTTAGGACTTACAGACGCTACAGAATTTGTGAAAATAATGCAGTTCCGCTGTATGGATATTTCAAAAATAAAAAGCAGTGAACAGCGTAATCACATCAGAGAAATGCAGAAAAAATTTGCTCTTGATATTGAAAAACAGCCCCGTTATCCAAGTCTTGAAAAGCGGAATGAGGAAATGAAAAAACGTCTGCAGCAGCGTTATGAAACGGTGCTTGCGCAGGCGGATCATGCGGAAAGGAATGATTTAAAATGAATATTGACGATAAATATTTACAGGTTTTTGAACAGCTGTCCGACAGCAAATTTGCGGAAATTTCCGCACTTTTAAAAGACAGTGCGGTTTCCGGAATTGCAGCTGCCGTAAGGACTGAATCTGCACGTCTGCCTTCTGCGGCATACCCCTCACCCGTATATAATATTTCAAATTCCGAAAGCAATATTTCAAGAAACGGAAAGTCCGAAATTGACAGGCTTATTGAGGAATTCAACAAACCCATTCAAATAACTCTTGACGGAAAAGTAATTTCCGAAACTGTATTGAATTACAGTTTTAATAAACAGCGTTCAACGGGAAAGTAGGAGGAATTTTTATGAAAAATACTATTACTTTAATTATAGGAAATGTTGATGTAAGCGAGTTTGTGGAATGCGAAAATTACAGCGTTAAAAAAGTATGGAAAGGCGAAAATTCTTTTACCGACATTAACGGTAAAGAAGTTAAATTAAGCTGGAATTATCAGCTGAAAGCAAGTTTTGAAAACGTTCCCGAAACAGTCATGCAGGAGATAACTTCCGCACTGGACAATGATATAATTTCAATTACTTTTACCGATCCGCACTCGGAAAATATGTTGACAACGGATAATTTTCAGCGGGGCGAAAGCACAGGCGGAAGCGTTTCTGCGGAACTGGACGACGGTTTAAGGTGGAATTTTTCTCTTGATCTTATGTCCGAAAATCACCTTGGAGGTGGTCTTTAGCACTCCCTATTCATGGGACTTGAAATTCGGTAATTCAAGCATTGATCTGCCCTTCGGGAATATTAAATTTACCCATAGAATAGGCGGATTCGGGGAATCGGGAATTTCCACGGGACAGCTTGAATTTGATATTTACGACACTTACGGACAATACGGTCGTGCACTTCTTGAAGGCGTTCCCGTGCGTCTGGAAGAGAAAAATTCACGCTGTGCCCCCTCCCGTAATTATTATATTTCCAAACGCACGATCAGCAAACATATATGCCATTTTACCGCTTACGATATTATGTCAAATACCGAAAAGAAATTTGATCCGTCAGCACTGAGCCTTTTTTCAGATGATGAATTTATCCCGTGCGGAAATGTTCTTGAAGAAATTAAAAGGCAGTGCGGTTTCACAAGCATTGGCGCTTCCGCGGGAGATCTGAACCTGATCCGTTATAAAAAAGATATGCTGACAAACCGCACGATCCGCAGCATTTTGGAAGAGATCGCAGTTTCAATGTGCGGCGTGTGGATCGCTTCCGATGATAACGGCGCGGTGCTTTCCTGTCTGGGTGAGCCTTACGATCATATATGCACGCCCGAGAATTACTCCGAGATCGACTATCAGGGTATGCAACAGATCACTGAACTTATATGCAGAAATTCCGAAAGCGGAAACGTCCGCGAATACAGTTACGGCGGTCAGTACGGCACTGTAATTGAGATCAATTCGCCGTTTGCGGCAAATAATTCGGGGCTTGACAATATCGTATTTTCTCGCATAGGCGGATATATTTATCAAGGCTGGAATGTGGAAAAAGCAATTCTTACGGAATTTATTCCCGCGTCCTGCCGTGTGTATTTCGGAGAAGAACAGCTGCTTGCAAATAATGTTGAAATTTCCGTGGACTCCTGCGGGATCTTTGCAAGTTTATCCTGCGATCCCCAAAGCGATGAAATGTGGAAGTATGACGATTACACTCAAAGACAAATTAACAACCGCGTTGAATTTGACAAGACCGCGGGGAATGTTCAGATAGGCAATGAAAAGGGAATTGTTTTTGTAAATAAAAACAAGACAGCTTCAATTGCGTTGGAAAACGGTTCGGAAATTGAAAAATACGGCTTCAATGTTGAGGAG
>CANQTP010000050.1 GCA_947626755.1 uncultured Clostridia bacterium | reverse complement strand
TGCGAAAAAGTCTGTTATTCAACCGTTGAGAATAACTGCATTTTCTTAGCAAGCATAGATTTTGTGGGAACAAAATCAGTCATTTGATAAGATTGCTCTCAGTTTTCAAAAATGATAACATAAAAATTTCCCCAAAAGTCTTGATTTCAGATGTTGCTTATGGTATAATAAAATCAGTGAAAGGAGTTGGACTTAGGTGGCGGAAGTTTCCAGTTACGAAGCGGACACTGTCAGAAAAATCTCCAATGGCAGGACAGATCCAAAAAGTGATAAAGCCTGTAAGATGTTTCTTTCGCTGAAACAGATAACAGCACGTATTCTAAAAGCCGTTGCTAAGGAGTACAAGGATATTCCGATCGACAAGATAATATCGCTGATGTCCGAGCCGCGAGTTAATGAAGATACACTTTATCCGAACGTTGAACCGCCCGTTATACATACCGACAACAGTGAGGACAGTTCCATTGATGAGGGAACGCGGTTTTATGATATTCGCTTTACGGCAAGAGTTCCGAATGGTGACAAAGATGTTCAGCTTATCATAAACATTGAAGCGCAGAACGAGTTTGACACCGAATATTCCTTGATAAAACGCGGAATATATTATTGTAGCCGACTTATTTCGGGACAGTACGGAACGGTTTTTGAGCACATGGATTACGACAAGATACAGAAAGTTTATTCAATATGGATATGCACCACGCCCACGGAAGAATTTGCCGACAGCATAAGAACATACTCCTTGAAAAAGGAACTGCTTTACGGCAGCGATGTGGACGGCGAGAACGCAGTAAAAGAAGCGAAAAAACTTGACCTTATGACACTTGTTCTTGTGTGTCTGAAAAGATATGACGAAAACGATCGTTCGGCAAATGAACTTATAGATATGTTGACAATGATGCTTTCGCCGAAAGTATCTTCCGATGATAAGATCAATACTTTGGAAAACGACTATGGTATTCCCATGACAAGGGAAATTTCAGAAAGGGTGAATAGTATGTGTAATATAAGTGCAGGATTTTTTAGAGATGGCGTAAGCGAGGGTATAGCTAAGGGAGAGGCAAAAAAGGAATTTGAGATAATAAGAACAATGCTTGGCGATAACAGGACTGTTCAAGAAATTGCGGCGATCCTCCATTTCCCTGTTGAGGAAGTAGAAAAAGTTAAAAAGGCAGTTCTTTCGCAGTGATCTCTGTCAAGGGTGAATAGTATGTGTAATATAAGTGCAGGATTTTTCAGGGACGGTAAAATTGAGGGTATAGCCGAGGGCAAAGCCGAGGGCAAAGCCGAGGGTAAGGCCGAGGGTAAAGCCGAAAGAGATGTTGAGATAATAAAAATAATGCTTGGTGATAGACACTCAGTTCCCGAAATTTCAAAGTTACTACATCTTCCTGTCGAAACAGTGGAAAAGGTTCAGAAAAGCATTACTCCCTGACAAAAATACGTATAAGCCAAGGGCAGATAGACAAATGAAGTCTATCTGCCCTTTTTGATTTATTTTACACAAATAGACATAAAATCCCATATAAAAATATACAAAATACATATTGCACATTTAAGTGAAAAGTAATACAATTATTATGTATAGATATATGAATAAATAATTAATTGTAAATATATGTAGTATTAAGTAATATTTTGATGTTTTAAGGAGGACAATGCCATGAAAAAGACTTTAATACGCAGAGTTACAAGCGCGATGATCGCGATCATGATGGTAACAATGCCGATACCGTCCGGAAGTTTCAATATTGAAACGGATCTTACCACGGCGGAAGCGGCTGAAACATCTGTAACAAATATTGATACGGAGACAAATTCAGAATCGGGGGGGGGTAAAATCTTCCAGTCCGGAGACGATAACGGAGAGGGGTGGGTTACCTGACGAAACAGACGAACCCTCCGAGACTACTGCGCCCTCTGAAACGACCGCGCCTGCGGAAACTTCCGTAACTTCCGTTACCGAACTGCCCGCCGAGACCGAAGTCACAACGGTGACCGGTGAAATATCTGCGGATACCACAGCCCCCACGGAAGATGTTATCGGTGACACAAGTAATACTGATGAAACAGATATGAATACTCAGGAAATTTCCGTTACCGACGAGACCGAGTACGGCATCGCGCCTGTGTCGATTTATAGTGATTATGTGCCTGTTTTAGAGTCGGACGGCTCATACACAATAGACTTTAGCCAGATACATATTGATATGAATGCACTGCTTGATAGAGTAAAAGAAGAAGAGAAGGAACATATTGACAGGTTTCCTGTTTTGAGTTCGGATTGCCTTGAAATAGATGCAGATGTTATTATACAGTCCGATAATATATGTAATATTCATTTTACAATGAATATTAAAGAGGGTCATACTGTTAGCATCAAAGGCGAACTTAACTTTGACCGTCCGGCATTATGTGAAATACATATGAAAATCAATAATTACGGCGAGATCAAAAATTTTGACTGCCATGAATCATTATATCATTTACATGCGCTTATGGACAGCTATGGCGTTATAAGTGGAGGCACATATGATCTTTTCGTCTCTAATTATGGAACTATTTCGGGCGGAAACTTTACAGATGTTTGGAACTACAGCGAGATAAAAGGCGGAAACTTTTCAAGTGGAAGTATTTCAGGCAATCACATAGGAAAGATCACCGGCGGTATTTTCAGTGAAAGCGATAAAGGTATCATACCTGCGGAGTCGTCCTGCGTTTTCTATAACGAAAGTACAAAAACATATACCGTTCATGGCGAAGTCACTCTTGATGATACATTTGTACTTAACGCGGACGAAACGCTTGTTATCCCGGACGGTGCGTCTGTGAAAAATATAGACGAATTAAATGATAATATCAAAGGCAATGTTATGTATATATATGGACATACTCACGATGATGATATTGAGTTTGAGCCTTGGACGGAAACCGACAGGCTGCCCACAACAAGCGGAAATTATTATCTGAAAGAAAATGTAGTTCTGTCCACAGCTTGGGACGTTCCCACAGACGGCGTGCTAAATCTTTGCTTGAACGGAAAAAAGGTCAGCAGTAATGTAAGCGGTAATGTTTTGATAAATATTTCGGAAACAGCCGTATTGAATATATATGACGAAAGCAAAGGCTGCATTGATGGCGGTAATGCAATATGCTTAGCAAACTACGGTACGCTTAATATATACGGCAATGAAACAATAAGATCTTCTGTGAACTCAAATATAAAGAGAATAGATAAATGTATAATAAATTACAAAGGCGTTATGACAATTAACGATAGCGTCAAAGTGGAAAATACTTATGGTTTTGCAGACGGCGCAGTTGGCGTCTTTGACGGTGAAGTATATATCAATGGCGGTGAATTCTATAACGAACGCCAAATAATATTTTATATTACCGAAACTGGTAAATTGTATATGACAGGCGGAAATGTTCATGGCAGTGCATGCAGTGTAAAGATAGAAGAAGGCGGTTACCTGAAAATGACGGGCGGTACCATGAGTGCTACCAGCATCAACGACAACACGGTGATCGTAGGTAAGAACAGTAAAGCGGAATTCGGCGGCGATGCCGTTATAGCATCCGATTCCTATCAAAAGATCGCAATAGATATCCGCGATGGCGGTACCGTGATCATCAACGGCGGTACCATTATGGACGGCAGTGATTATGCGATCAACCTCAGCGCAGGAACTTTGCAGCTTAACGGAAATGCCATAATAAAAAATCGTCTTAATACAAAAAGCATTCATCTGGCAGACGGGCAAAAGATAACTATCGGCGGTTCGCTGACACCTCCTGCGGATCCGAATGACAAGATCAGCATAGATATGCAGACTCCCGGCGTATTCACCTCCGGCGCAAGTGCTGACACAGATCCCGATATTGCCGATTGCTTTATAGCAGCCGATCCGAATTATATAGTGATCGCCAATGACGACGGCGAACTGGAACTCGTTCAAGCGCATTATCATGAGATCGACGGTAAACAAGTTAATTTCATTGAGTGGGATAAGACCGACAGCCTGCCCGATAAAGCAGGAAACTATTATCTGACGGAAAACGTTACATTGACTGGAACTTGGAGCGTTCCCACAGGCGTGACAAACCTCTGCCTTAACGGAAAAAGTATCACCAACGCAGACGATAATGATGTTATAAATATCGGCGAAAACGCAGTGCTGAATATTTATGATGAAGAGGGAGACAAGGGAAGTATTACCGGCAGTGGTAATAAAGGAGCAATAGCTATTGACTCGGGTGAACTTACCGTAAACGGTGGAACGATAAGCGGATATAATGCTATCAAAACTAAATATGGCTCTACCGGAGGAACTGTTATAATAAACGGCGGAAGTTTCATAGGCAACAATAATGACTGTGCTATAAGAAGTGAATCAGGAGGCGCATCTATTACCATAAACGACGGTAATTTTAGTACAGTAGGCTATGCATATACTATTATAATGATGTATAATGAAGGGAAAATGATAATAACCGGAGGAACAATTGAATGTCCTTCTGATAGTAGCTATGCTATACAAAACCACTTCAGCGGTTGTAGTATTAAAATTACCGGCGGTGAGATCACAGGAGGAAAAGTTGCTGCCATAGATGCCAGCAACGGTACACTTGAAATAAGCGGTAATGCAAATATTGAGACTACCGAATCGGACAGCGTTGGAGTATATTTCATGGGTTCTGCATTTAAACTTTCCAGCAGCCCCACAATATCAGGAGCAAAAGCAAGTATTAAACTTGGCTACGGCAATAAAATTGATATTGACGGCACACTTACAAACACAGAGCCGTATGTTATTGATATGGAAAATCCCGATGTATTTACAAGCGGCGCAAAGGGCAAAGCCACAGCGGATAATTTTGTTTCATCGGCGAAATTACAAGAACAGGGATATGAAGTCACAACAACTTCTGACGGCGAACTTGCCCTCACGCTGAAAGAGTATACTATTACTTATAAGCCCGGTACAGACGGCACGGGAACGATCGACAAAGACACTAAGACACATGGTGCGCCGAAGCCGCTTTCTTCGGATAAATTCACCCGTATTGGATATACTCAGATAGGCTGGACGGAAACCGAAAACGGTGCAAAGAAGTATGACCTTGGTGCAGAATACAAAGATGATAAAGACATCACTCTCTATCCGGTATGGGAGAAAAACATTATTACGCTCAGTCCGGCAAAAGCATATCTCAAAGTTGATGATACAACATCAATAACTGCAGCCGTTTCTCCGGACACGGCGGTTTACGATCCTATTGAATGGAAAGTTACCGACGGAGACAGCGACGTAATTAAATTCACCGTAAGCACTGACGGCATGAGCGTTGATATTACCACATTGAAAGCGGGCGAAGTCACTCTTACGGCGTCCACCGATGGCGGCGAAACAACGGCGGAATGTCAAATAAACGTAACAAGGACGGATTCCACGGTTACGCCGTCGGCAGATGAAACAGTCACATACGGAGAAAAACTTACTCTTACCGCGGAGGTCAATAAAATTTCCACAATTTCTTTGATGTCAGTCGGTCTTGATGAAGTTGAATTTTTCAACGGCAAAATTTCTCTCGGTTCAGCCAAAGCAACTGGCGGCAAAGCGGAACTGACAGTCAATGTTACAAAGGGTAATTTTAGCATAGGCGAAAACAAAATAACGGCTGTTTACGGCGGAAGTGTTTCATTGAACGGCAGCGAAAGCAGTGAAATTACCGTAAACGTTGAAAAGCGCAAACTTACGGCGTCCATAAGCGGAACAAAATTTGAAAAAGTTTATGACGGAGACAACGACGCGAGCAAATTGGGACTTTCGATAACACTTGACAATGCTGTTGAGGGCGACAATGTGACCGCTTCAGGAACTTTCGCATTCAGCAGCAAGGACGTTGACGATGCAGAAACAATTACATCGAATGGCATTGTTCTTGACGGTGCTGATGCAGAGTATTATGTTCTTTCGGAAACTTCTCTTACCCATGAGGGAAAAATAACAGCCGCGCCGTTGGCGATCCCTGACAGCGAATTTACCTATGACGGACAAATAAGTCGGGAAATTGAAATTGACGGCGTAAACGGTGAAAAAGTAACGGCAACACTGACCGCTTACAGCAAAAATGCGGGAACATATACTTATGATGTTACATCATCGTCGGGAAAATATACCGCAGGACTTTCAAACACAAACTATGCAATCAAAACAGCCGGAACTTTGACGATCAAACAACTCACCGCAGAAATAAAGTGGCAGAATGAAACATCATTTGTTTATAACGGCACGGAAAAAACTGTTTCAGCACAAATCGCAAACGCGATAGCCGGCGACACGTTCAATATTGAATATGATGGCAACACCGCAACAAACGTTGGCGAATATATCGCAAAAATTACATCACTCGGCAATGACAATTATACACTTGACGGCAATACTTCGCTTGAATGGAAAATTTCAGCCGCCGTCAGTGAAAGTACCAATGCAGAAATTAATTACAAAAATGAAACGATTTCCACAAACAGCAAGATGGAATATTCCTTTGACGGCGAAACATATTTCCCCTGCGCGGAAAATATGTCGGTTACTGAATTTGATTGGGACGGAAGCAAAAGCGTAACAGTTATGTTCCGTTATGCCGCCGACCAAAATCACAGCGTAGGAGCGGTGCAAACAGTCGTAATTCCCAAAAGACCTACCGCGCCGGATATTTCCGGAATGGCGGTGACAAAAACGCAGAATTCCATAACTGTTACGGAAATTGCAGACTGTGAATATTCAATTGACGGAACAACATGGCAGGACAGCGGAACATTTACAGGATTGACCGCGGGAAAAGAATACACGGTACATATCCGTACAAAAGCAACAGAAAATGCGTTTGCGTCCTTTATTGCAGAAAAAAGTATAGTTACATCAGATAATTCTTCCGGCACTACCGAACTCAAAACGGGAGAAACTGTTAAAACGGAAAACGGAAGTATCACGAACGACGGTAAAAATGTAGAGATTGAGGATAAAAACGGACAAAAAACTACTGTAACACTTCCGGACGGAGCTTCCGACAGTGTGGAAGTTGACGAAAGCGGAAACGTCCAAGTACCCGACGACAGTATCGTTCAGACTGGTAACACAACCGTTGAACTTCCTGACGGCGGAACAGTAAAGCCCGACGGAACAATTATCGCAGATAAAGTTGTTGCAGGAAATACAACGGTTTCAGGTGATGAAGTAACGGTCGATAAAGACGGAAATATTACGGTTTCCGGAAGCGGTACAGTTCAAAACGGTAACACAACAGTTGAACTTCCCAACGGCGGTACAGTAAAACCCGACGGAACAATTATCGCAGACAAGGTTGTTACAGGAAATACAACGGTTTCAGGCGAAGAAGTAACGGTCGATAAAGACGGAAATGTCACAGTTTTCGGAAACGGTACAGTTCAGACCGGTAACACAACAGTTGAACTTCCTGACGGTGGAACAATTTCGCCTGACGGAACAATTACGGCAAACAAGGTTGTTACAAATGATACGACAATTTCCGGCAATGAAGTTACGGTAATGCCTGACGGAAACATTACGGTTTCAGGAAATGGAATAGTTCAGACCGGTGACACGACAGTTGAACTTCCCAACGGCGGAAAAATTTCACCCAACGGAACAATTACCGCAGATAATGTCGTTGCAGATGATACGACAATTTCCGGCAATGAAGTTACGGTAATGCCTGACGGAAACATTACGGTTTCAGGAAATGGAACAGTTCAGACCAGTGACACGACAGTTGAACTTCCCAACGGCGGAAAAATTTCACTCAACGGAACAATTACCGCAGATAAGGTCGTTGCAGATGATACGACAATTACCGGTGATGAAGTAACTGTTGACAAAGATGGCAACATCACACTTCCCAATGGCGGAAGCATATATCCCGCTGACGGCTCGGAAACAATTATCGGAAAAGACGGCAGCATAAAAAATAGTGAAGTGAGCATTGAACCTGTAAATAATGTGGATTATCATGACGCAAACGGTGAAGAACATTCCCTCAATGACGGATATATAGTGCTTGATATCGAACCTGTGAAAGATGTTGATATAAGCCCGGATATTTTCGTGATTGCAGCTTATGACATCAGACTGCTTTATAACGGCAAATTTGAAGTGCAGCCCAATGGCACAGTAAAAGTTACGATAGATGCTCCGGCAGATGCTGACGGCACGGAAAGAGTTCTGCACCAAAACGGAAACGGTTTTGAAGATATGAATGCTGAATACGACAGTAATTCAAACACTTTCAGTTTTGAAACGGATCATTTCAGTATTTACGTCATAGCTAAAGTTGAAACTTCCGATGATCCGGCAACACCGCCGGACAGTTCGCCAAGTGCTCCGCCGACAGTTCCGGACAGACCGTCTGCTGTTCCTGCCGTAACCGAAAAGACTGACAAAAGCGATGACGACAGCGAGGATATTTCTTCCGCCGCCGGAAAGACATCTGACAGTGAAGAAATAAACCTATTTGAAAATGACAGTTCGCGGAATATCCTTGCATACCTTATCGCGGCTGCAATAATTTCTGCCGCTGCTGTGGTCATTTCAAAAAGGAAAAGACAGAAATAATTTTTAAATGCAGTTAAAGATTGCACAAGCCGAACGTAAAAAGCAGCAGCCATTAGAAATATTAATTCCATTTGGCTGCTGCTTTTATTACATAAGTTTATATTTTATGATCTTCTGAATTTTATATTGCACTATAAATAGTGTCAATTTATACAAATAGTATAATTTCTGGAAGCTACTTTTTTCTGCATATTGAGAATTTAAGAAATAGAGATACACCATAAAACTTGTTCTTTGATTGTTCTTTATTATTATAAAAACATACGAAAAGTCAGAACAAACAAAATATATTTTATGCCGTTCAAACGGCTTGTTTTCGTGGTTTTGTGCAAGTTATAATAACTTGCAATAAACGCTGGGGGATTTTCGATTCCCGTACGGGTCACCAGCCTAATCGTCAGCAAATCACGTAGGTACGCGGTTTGCTGATTTTGTTTTTGCCCCAAAATAGGGGTTTGTCCGCTATCTGTCCGCTTTTTTTATTTTTTTCAGCGGACAATGTAATTTAATCTGCATCGTCTTGCGGAATAAAGCTGAATGCCCCGTCCATTGCCTGAGCAACTCTCGCCTGCGCAGTCTGAAACATATGCGAATAGATGTTCAAAGTCGTTCCGGAATCGCAATGCCCTAACGCTCCCGATACTGTAACAACGTCAAGTCCTGCGGAAATTAGGGCGGAAGCTGCGAAGTGACGGAAACTATGGATACCATAAAATGGCATTTCGTTCTTCTCGCAGAACTCTTTCAGCCAACCGTAGGGTGTCTGATTGTTCATAGGACTTCCGTCCCATTTGACGAATAACCTGTCGCTCTCTATCCACTTGTCACCTAAACGGAACGCCTCTTCTTCCTGCTCGGATTTCAGCTTTTTTAGAATATCCATTATGTACGGACTTATCTTCAAAACACGTTTTGAGCGTTTTGTTTTTGTTGTATCGGTGTAAATGCCGCGTTCAGCCGTGTAATTACTTGTCCTGTTGATACTTATGACATTATTCTCAAAATCAACATCTTTCCATTCAAGACCGAGCATTTCACTTCTTCTGAAACCGCTGTATGCAACCAGAAAGAAAAATGCTCTGTATTTTGTGGGTTCATTATTGATTTTTGAAAGTAAGATTGCGATTTCCTCTTGTGAATAGATCTGCTTTTCTTTAACTTCGCCTTTTGGAATGGTTACTTTGGAACAGGGATTTTCTGAAACAACGTCCATTTTTGCAGCGAATCCGAAAATATCAGATATAAAACTTAAATGATGTCTGATAGTTTTCGGTGCAAGCGGTTTACCCGTTTTTTCATTTGCTCCCTCTTTGGCAAGAGAGTTTATAAAACTCTGTAATTGCCGTGCAGTAATTTTGTCCATTCGCAAATGACCTATTGCAGGATAAACGCGCTTTGTGAGCTGTTTCATTCTTTCAAATGTCGTACTGCGGAGACTGAATCTTGCATATTCGTTAAACCATTCCTCGGCAAAATCCTGAAACTTGACTGCTGTCGCTTTATAACCGTGAGAACACGCTTCTTCAAAATTTACCGCCACACGGTTAAGTTCTTTTTGAATTTGCCGCTCGGTCATTCCCTTTTCGGGCTTCCACGTCATAGCCTGTTCCTTGTGATTGCCGTTGGTATCGTAACCGCAGGAAACTCTTATCTGATACGAATTTCCACGTTTTCTTATAGTAGCCATAAAAATATCTCTCCTTGCGATATTATAGATTTTATGACATATTCCTGTATGATCTCATTATACTACTTTAATGCTGTAAAATCAAGATGTTTTGGAAATATGTCAATCCGTGATGTTAAAAATTTTTATCTTTTCAAAAAGTCAAGCAGCGCCGACTTACTGATAAGTATTTTTCCACGCTTGCCTTGTCCCGTCCGAATGGATGGGATCTTGTTTTGGGCAACAAGCTGTCGGATAGTGTGTTCCGAAATACCTTTTACCACTTCGGCACATTCCTTGATAGTGAGCAATTCAAGCGGTTTGCTTTCACGCTTGATTTCCTGCGGTTCATAATCTGAAATGAGCCGCGAAAGCAGTTCCTTTATCTTTTCAGCTATTTCTCTTTTTTCCGTGATTGTCATAAATGTTTCTCCTTTCATCTTTCGTAATAATTTCTGTTTTGTTTTTACCGAAAATCCAAGTCATTAGTATTTTGAAAATTGAATTTTTCACCTTAAAGCAAAATTTTGCGTTTCAGCGGTTTAAGATAATTTCTTATCATATTATCCAGAAAGCCGAAAGAAGTTTTCAAATCTTCAATGTCTTTTGCATAAATCGACTGCGAACAGCAATATCGCGGATAAATGTTCCTGTCCGCTTGCCGCATTTCTCCGCACGTCTGCAAACTATCTCCCATTCCTGCGGAGAAAAATATACTATCTTGGACTTAGTGCCTTGTCTTACAGGCATAATTATCATTCTTTTCTTTTGTGTATTGTAGGTCTTAGGGAAACTTCCCTAAATTTTGAAAAGTCATATGACTTTTCTACGCTTGCTATAATAAAGAACCCCTATTTTGTAAACACCATTCAAGCAATACGTTTACTGCTTTCCAAATACTTAAATCAAAAAACATTCGGTTTGCAATTTTGATTTAAAATATGTTTTTCGGTTTATGCGATTTCTGCAATTTTTGAAAAATACTGTTTAATTCAAAATATGGATTTTCAAAGAAATGCAATAACTTAATGTTTTAAGGTTTTGGCGGTTTTGGCGGCTCTTGCGGAATAGCAGTTGTTGATAAAATTTCCGTGTTCATAGTTCTGTCCTCCCTTTAGTTTTTTCGTCTTTGCTTGCTTCTCTGCTGTCAAGCCACTCGAAAAATTTATCCCTCTGAATAAATTTCCGACTGCCGATTTTTACAACGGGAACGTCCTCACGGTCAAGTATGCTGTATGCCATATTTCTCGTAAATCCCATTGTCTGAATTTCGTTCGCCGATAACATCATCGGCAGATTTTCTTTGCTGTTCATTAGCAGCACCTCCGTTTTAATTTTCGGCTCTGTATCTTTCGAGCCTGTCCAAATTATAGCGCACTTTTTTCCGAAAACGCCGTTTTGAACGTATTAAATTTGTTTCATAAACTTCATTATACCTATACGTGCAAAAATGATACAAACTCGTTTAATTCCGTATTTTATATTGACAAAACGTGCAACACGTGATAGAATAAATCTATAAAATTTTTTGAAACATTTTTGTTTTACTCAATTCGGAAAGGAGCAGATTAGTGATGAATGATTTGTTTGAAAAGTGCGGAGAGAGTGCTTCGGTGGGCGTTATTAATGATATTGACCGTTACGATCAGATGTGCTTTGATGCTTGTTAAGGTTGGAAAGATTTAGCAAGGAAATTGAAAAGCAAAGTAAAGATATATAAAGATGACAAAATTTAGGAGATTTTAGACTTTAAAGATGCCCGATATTCAACCGAAGTGAGTAGCGGTTTATGGTTAGTAAGCATATAATGATAACTTTACCTTTTCATTGATACTACGACTCACTGCACTGCTACGCCATATAATTTTAAAAATATAGTCAAAAATCAGACACATTTAATATGTAAGATCACTTTGCATAATGCACCTACAAGCCATTAAACAATCAAATGATTTTCGGATAAAGTTGCCAATAGTTGAACAATACTTTGATCTGTAAGAAAATATGCTTACAAATTATGGAATTTAAATAAAAATCTGTCAAAAGCATTGCTTTTTCTGTCGAGTTGTGATATAATGTACTTTGAAATATACGATCAAACAGGTGTTATTATGGATAGAAGAACTCCCGAACAGATAAAAAAGAACATGAAAGCAGTTAAAAACAAGGGTTCAAAGATTGAAGTAATGCTTATGAAAGAACTTTGGTCGAGAGGACTGCGATATCAAAAGAATGTAAATTCCATATGTGGGAAGCCGGACATTGTATTTAAAGGCAAAAAGGTAGCCGTGTTCTGCGACAGTGAATTTTGGCATGGATATAATTGGGCGGAACGCAAGCATGATTTCAAGTCACATCAAGAGTTTTGGATACCAAAGATAGAACGCAATATTGAACGTGACCAAAAGGTCAATAACGAATTGGAATCTAAAGGTTGGACGGTTCTGCGTTTTTGGGGAAATGACATAAAAAATAATCTTGATAAGTGTGCAGATGAAATCGAACAAGCGGTAAAAGGCAATGAGTAAACCCACTGTAGTAAGTCTGTTTTCCGGTATAGGAGGTATTGACCTCGGTTTTATTCAAGCGGGATTTGACATCATTTGGGCTAATGAAAAAGATCATCACGCTTGCATAACATATAGAAACAATTTGTATGGCAATAATCTTGTTGAAGCAGATATTGCAGAAATAAACACAAGTACCATACCAAAATGTGATGTTCTTGCAGCAGGGTTTCCGTGTCAGAGCTTTTCCGTAATGGGTTATCAGCGTGGTTTCAAAGACCCCAGAGGTAATTTATTTTTTGAGATAGCAAGGATAACTGATGTTCTGAAGCCGAAAATATTACTACTTGAGAATGTGAAAAATCTTATTTATCACGATAATGGCAAGACATTTGTCACTATCTTTAATACTCTTGCCGAGTTGGGATATGAAGTCAAATATGACATTCAAAATGCTTGCACTCACGGGAATATACCGCAAGAACGCAGCAGAACGTTTATAGCTGCATTTTCCGATTATGATATGTTGAATGCTTTTTCATTTCCGGAAGAAATACCATTGACCGTAAATATTGAAGATATTCTTGATAGGACAAAGAAACATCACGATATTTATTATTATAATTCAAACAACCGTTATTATAATATACTGAACAAGAAAATACCCGATAAAACGGGTATTTATCGAATAGATGACAGTGGAGCAGCTATGCGAAAATACACTATGTCCCCTACACTTAAAGCAAATATGGGAACTTATCATGACAGAGTCCCGATTATCAGAGATGACTTTGGAATACGCAAGCTGACGCCTTATGAGTGTTTGGATTTGCAAGGTTTTCCAAAAGATTTTGTATTCAAAGATATCCCGCTTGAAGCTGCATACAAACAATGCGGAAATACGGTGTGCGTCCCTGTTGTAAAGCGCATTGCAGACAACATCATTAAAGTGTTATAAGAGGTGTTGATAAAAATGAACAAAAAGTATAAAATGATAGATTTGTGCGCAGGTATCGGAGGAATAAGACGTGGTTACGAGCTCGCGGGCGGATTTGTGAATGTGCTTTCTGCCGAAAATGATAAAAATGCTTGTCTTACATATAAGCACCTTTACGGTGATGATCCTATGAACGACATCACTACGGACGAGTTCAAAGATTTGGTGGCTGATACCGAATATGATGTTTTGCTTGCCGGATTTCCGTGCCAGCCATTCAGTCGAGCAGGCAAGGAAGAAGGTTTTCACGATAAAATCAGAGGAACGCTTTTTTTTGATATTGCGGAAATAATAAGCAAAACAACCCCAAAGGCGTTTATGCTTGAAAATGTGGATAATCTTATCACACATCAAAAGGGACAAACTTTTGCGACTATAATAGATGTTCTGGTAAATGATCTTGATTATAAAGTGATAGGCGTAACAAAAGATGATACCGGAAAACTGGTTTACAATTCAAAAAGTTTTGTGCGAAATTCCCGCAATTTCGGTGTCCCGCAAAATCGTCCCAGAGTTTATATTATGGGCTTCAGCAGAAAGCACTTTGGTAATGCTGTCGATGATCTTCCAAACACCTTACCTACAGAACGCAAAGAGAAAATATATAAAGACCTCAATGACCTTTTAGAAATGAATGCGGATGATAAATATTTTCTTTCTGAAGGATATGTCGCAACACTTGAAAAACACCGAGCAAGGCATGAGGGAAAGGGCAACGGCTTTGGATATAAGATTGTAAATCTTCCCGGGATAGAATCACCCGTATCAAATGCACTTCTTGCAACCGGCGGCTCCGGCAAAGAGCGTAATCTCGTTATTGACCCAAAAGAAGGCGTTGCAGGAAAAATCATCAGCTCAAAACAAACTCCGCTTAACGACAGGGGCATTCGTACTATGACACCTCGTGAATGGGGCAAACTGCAAGGTTTTATCAACTATGCGTTTGTTGACAAAAAGACGGGCAAAGACAAATTCAGTTTTCCCGCTGGTCTTGCCGATGGTCCTAAGTATAAACAATTCGGAAACGCCGTAACTATTCCTGCTGTTGAAGAAATGGCTAAATTTATGAAAGAGTGTATTAAAATAATTGAAAAAACATAAAGGATGATACATATGCCGACTAAAAAAAATAATATTCTCATAAATTTGAAAATTGCAAGCCAAAATAACAAATCATGTAAAGTTTTTACAGATGAGATTAGTGATGATTTTCAAAAAATAAGCTCTGGTTCACCCGCGGATTATGTTAAATACTGTTGGGATAAATATGAGAAAATAAAATCCCAATATTGCAAAAACGATCAATCTGAGAGAGCTTTAAATGGTGCTATTTTTGACTTAATTATACGTACTTGTTTGTATAGAGAAGGCATACTTCCAATGTATTTACAAGCTTGTGTTACTTTTGTTCCGAATGTTAAATATGACGTAATTCTTTTTGATGGTGAAAGAAATGCACCTATTGGAATCAGCATAAAAAAGAGTTTAAGAGAAAGATATAAACAAGCAGATTTAGAAGCAGTTGCATTAAAATACGTGCATAGAAGAGCTAAAAATTATCTGGTCGGCTTAGATAGAGATGAGAATGATAATGCCGGTGAAAAAATAATTGAAGGAAGCATTATGGGATTGGATAAAATAATAACTGCAGATTCAAAAGATTTTAATGATTTTATTGCGAGCTTGAAAAAGCTAAAATTAATAGAACCTCCTAATGTTCCGGTCATTTATGGAACGGTTATAAAAAAGTAGAAGAGGAGTAATTATGACAGGAAATATAGGCGAATGGAGCGAACTTTATACAATGTTCAAATTGTTGGCAGACGGAAAATTGTACGCAGCCGATGCCGACACAAATAAAATACCCGATATTTACTATGATGTTCTGAAGATCATAAGGGGAACCGAAGATAATAAGCTGGAATACAGACGTAACGGTGAAGTTAAGGTCGTTAATGCAACTACCGGTGCTACCATATGTTCCGTTCCCATAAGCAGCTTTGTCGAACAGACTGACAAGCTTTTGCATGGCATTAAGGAAAAAAAGAACGAAAATACCAAAGGTGCATTTGAACTACCCGAGTCATGGAATTTTGCTCAGTCAATAAATTGCGAAACGCTAAAAGCTAAATCACATGATAAGGCAGATATTGTCCTTATGGTGCATGATATAATGTGTGGCAGAGATGATACATTCGGGTTTAGCATAAAATCTCAGCTTGGCAGTCCGTCAACGCTTTTTAATGCTTCGGGATCTACCAACTTCACATATAAGCTGAAAGGGCATAAACTGACTAATGACGAAATAGCAACCTTTGAAGGCTTTAAAAAGTTTGCCGATAAGTTTGAATTCCTTGATTTGATCGGTACGGATATAGAGTTTGTTGCTACCGATAATAAAACTCTTGAATTCAACTTGAAGATGGTAACATCGGAAATGCCGTTGATATTTGCAGCAATGGTTGAGAATTATTATAAAGGCAAGTCGGCTATGCTTTCGGAATTGATAAATATTATAGCCGAAAATGGGATTATCCACACACTGGATAATAAGGTTTATTTACGGCATAAGGTTAAAGAACTTCTGACAAATATTGCATTGGGAATGGTTCCTGCCAAACTGTGGACAGGCGATTATGAAGCAACAGGCGGATATATCATCGTTAAAGATGACGGTGATGTGGTTTGTTATCATATTTATAATCAGAACGCTTTCAGGAATTATATGCTTGCTAACACAAAGTTTGATACGCCAAGCAAGAGCAAGCACGGCTTTGGCAGTATTTATGAGGAAAACGGTGAACAGTTTTTGAAGTTGAATGTGCAAATAAGATTTGTAAAATGAGAAAGGAAAATAATATGAGCTTAATAGAACAAATAAAAAAGCAAAAGATTGACGGTAACTTTGAGAACTACATTAATTACATACAATTCCCTGTATTTAAAAATCTTGAATCAAATACGCGTATTAATTTTGATTATCCACTGACTGTTTTAATTGGTAAAAATGGATGTAATAAAAGTTCAGTTCTCACTGCATTATATGGTGCTCCTAAAAACATGAGTACCGGTACTTTTTGGTTCGCCACATCTACAGATCCAATCAATGAAAAGGCAGGTAGAGGAAGAAATAGATTTTTTTATGAATATAAAGAAAATAAAAATTCGACAGGTAAAGAAGTCTTAAAACATAGAATGAAACGTGGTGGAGATCCTGATTATTGGGAAACATCCGATCCTGTAAGTAGCATTGGAATGACTGCAACTACACGTAATCCGCCTGTAAATAAAAAAGTTATATATATAGATTTTAGAAGTCAGCTAAGTGCTTTTGATAAATATTTTTATTTTGGTGATCCAAAAGATGAAAAGAAACAAGATTACTTACGTAGAAGATCCAAATATGTAAAGCGTGCATTTGAAAATAAGAATCCATTATTTCCGGGAAATAACAGCAAGAAAACAAGTCAATATGCTTTAGATCATAGAATCGAATTAAATAAAAACGAAATAAAATGCATTAATAATATTCTTGGTAAAACATATAAAAAAATCATTTTGCTTGAACACAAATTTTATGATAAACTGGGTACTTCTGCACTTTTATTAACTAAAAATGCATCAGGAAATTTTCAGTATTCTGAAGCAAATGCCGGAAGTGGTGAAACTGCAGTAATACGCTTAGTTCACAGTGTACTTAATGCCGATGAGTACTCACTTATTTTGTTAGATGAACCCGAGGTTTCCCTTCATCCAAGTGCACAAAAAAGAGTTCAAGAATTCTTACTTACAGAAATAAATAAGAAGAGACACCAAATTATTATTTCTTCACATTCTCCTGCAATGATAAAAGATTTACCTAAAGAAGCTATTAAACTATTTACAACAAATAGAGATGGTTATTTTCATATACAGGAAAATGTAGACTATCATCTTGCATTTTTTGAACTTGAAGAATACGCTATTGACAAAAAGATTATCATATGTGAAGATATTAATGCTAAAAATCTCATAGAACGCACTTTAAGATACTTAAAAATATCAGATCAATTTATAGTGAATTTTGTTCATGGTGGTGTAGATACTCTTTTAAAATACACTATCCCTATGTACGCAATAAATGAAGAAATGAAAAAAAGCGTTTATTTTATTCTTGATGGTGATAAGGAATGTCAGCGTGAGAATTCCCAAGATTATACAATAAATGAGAGAAATGATATTCAATTTTTAGAAAAAAAAGTTAAGTCAATATATAGCGGAAATTTACCAAAAGCATTTCCTGATGGTGATAAAAACGGTGAAGATGAAAAACAAAAATGTGATATCTATATTCAATATATTGATTTCCATTATTCAAATGTATCTTATTTGCCAAATAAAAAAATTCCCGAAGAAATAGTTCTTGGAAGTAAATACGTCAGTGAGCGTTATTCTGAAATAATAAGCAATCACGAAGAAACAGATACCTTAAAATTTAAGAATATTTTGTGGGATATCAAAGAAGATCGAGGAGACGGAAACATTAATGATACTTTTAATTCTCTGGCACATGAACTATTCCGCGAACACAAAATTACACCTATTGAAGATATATTTTTAATATCCGAATTATTAAAAAGCATATTTGAAAATGGATATGTGATGCCCAAAGTTCTTGTTGGAACAAATTAAATGTCTTTCTGCATCTTTCCTGAATCCGCAGAGTTTGCTGATTGACTATAGGCTTTAAACAGCGTAACTACGCCAGTATCAAGATGTATAAGTGCGGAAAATTTCTTCACCCGTCAGGTGAAAAAATTCAGTATTGAATTTGCACTGCAAAACAGCGTATCTATGCAATTTATTAAGGCTTAACGGATTTCGATTTCTGCGGATTCAGGTCTTTGCGAAAAAATTATGTAAATTCACCAATTGTGATAAAATTTAAAATTATCAAAAAAAGCAAAAATTTGTTTCTGTTTATAGAATAGCATATGCTAAATATAAAAAACCGACCTTGCACAAAGTCGGTTTGCTAAAAATTTATATAGGAGTATGTCATAATTGTTGTCCGCTATTTGTCCGCTAAAGTTACAAAAACTTGCGAAAAAGCAGAATAATTTAATTGTTGTATCTTATTGTAATTTGGCTTGTTTACGTCGTTTGAAGCACTTTTTGATAACTTGCAAAAAGGCATTTGCTCAATTCGATTCCCGTACGGGTCACCATTAACTTCTCCTCGTAAATGGCTTAGATACGCCGTTTGCGAGGATTTTTT
>CANQTP010000049.1 GCA_947626755.1 uncultured Clostridia bacterium | reverse complement strand
AGCCTGTCCTTTTCGTCCTCGGTAATAAAAAACTTCGGCTCGAATTTAAAATCGGAATTAGTGATAAATTCTTTTCGCGGGAGCTGCAAATCCTTTAGTTGACCCAAAGTTTCGCGCAGCCTATGGAAATGATAACGCATAATATTTTTATCTTTTTCATATTCCCCAATAAAATTTTCCATACCGTCAATATACTTCTGCAAGGTATTTTTATCGGTCATACTGATTTTTATTTTTTCTGTTGAATCGGGAAATCCGCCCTTAAAAAATTCTTCGGGAACAAAAAAATTGCCGCGATAATTATCGCTTAAATCCTGATGAATATACCATAATTCATCTGCTGTATCCTTTAATTCAAGCTCAGCCGCACGGTCGATAATATCCTGCGAACAGTATTCGCCTTTATCAAGAAGCGCAGATATTTTTTCGGAAACCTGTTCCCAAGAAAGATGTATTTTTTCACCCTGCGGGAACGCCGTATTGCTTATGGTTGCGGTAATTCCGCTGCTGTCAAACCAAGCCGCAAGCATTACCGAATGCGTCCTGTCCTGCGATACAAAGTTATATCCCCGACCGTTATCGCCAAATTCCTTACGGAGAAATTCTGCGTTTTCGGCGTTGGTTTTTTCCTTTTGGAACTGCGCAACAATACGCTCCAAGCTGTGCGGCTCGTTGCTTCCGCATTTTAAAATGTAATCAAGCATTTCATCATCAGGAGCATTTTTTGAATATACAGCAGGTCTGGTTGAAGCCTTTTTCGGAACAGGGGCAGGCTCGGTATCGCCGAAAAATGAAAGCTGTTCCACCTGCGGAATCGGTTCGGGGTCTGGAAATTCCCGCTGTTCGGGTTCCGAAAAAACAGGCTCCGGCAAATCATTTTCGGGAATAAATTCAAAGCCTATTTCGTCCAGCACCTCATACCATTTCGCGTCAATGGCATTGTAAATATTTTTATGCTCGCCGCTTTCGTTTTCAAGGGAAATCAAAAATGTACCCGCATTTTTTACAGTCCATATTTCGCCCTCAACGCGAATTTTATCTCCCGCTTCGAGTTCTTCGGCAGACTCGGCAATTGTGCGTTTATCGGGAATTTTATTATCAAGATAATTATTTTTTTCAATTAAATCTGCGGTAAGGCTCTGCACCAGATCCCAAGAAAAAAGCGACTCGCTTGTGCGGGACAGAAAGCTGCCCTTCCACATCAGAACGCCGCTCTCATCGGCTTTGTAGCCTACCCGTTCATCGCCAATATCAAGCTCCGTATAATCGGCATTAAAAACCTTTTTCATAAATTCCTGCCGCTTTTCGGTATCGGAATTATTTTCAAAAAATTCAGCGATTTTCTCACGCTTTATTTTGAAAAATCTATCATTTTTCAAAATCCCGTTAATTAAATTTTCGTCCGTAAAAGGCGGCAGCTCCGACGTTTCAACGATAAAATTATTCATTATTACCGGTTCTTTTTCCTTTGGTTCGGCAATATTTATTTCACGATTTTCAAGGGCAGCCTTAATTATTTCGCGTATTTCATTTGCCTGCGTTTCGGAAAATTTATCGGCGTGAAATTTATTAAAATGCTCCACGGCGTCAAGGAGGAAATCAGTGGTTTTTGCATCGCTTAATATCCAACCTGCAAATTCATAGCTGTCCATACGGCGGTTAAAATCGGCATTTTGATAGCGTTCTATCAATCCCTCAACCGAAAGACTATTTCCTCCATTACTTGGTGTTCGACCGTCAGCAGCCGCATTTTCTCCCACGACTGAATTTCCGTAAACGTCATCGGACGGGGATTTTCCTGTCGATACCTCTCGTCCAGTTCCCGAAAGCGGCTCTCCGCTTCTCTGTCGATTATCCTCGGAATTATCTGCCACTGACCCTCTGTTATGAATATCTGCACCTCCGACGGGTACTCGGTTTTCACCCATTCCTGCCACATCTTGCCCCACCTGCCTATCGGTTTGCGGAGCATTTCCCGCTCGCTGCTGTCCTCCGTGTACTCCAACTCTGGAAGATACTGTCCTGTCGGGCTGAGTCTGTAATTCATGTGATTTTTCTCTCCTTTGCTTAATGATATTTACGATTTCCCTCTCCATTTCAAGCAGGGTATCCTTTGCGGATTTCTGAACGATATTGCAGAAGCGCACAAGGTCGCGTTTTTCCTTGAAAAAATCTGCGGCGTTAAGATTTATTCCCCCCGAAATTTTCATATTTCCGTCAAGCTCGGCACGGCATGAAACAACGAAGCGAACGGCGGATACCACCGACTGCTGATACGCTTTCAAATCGTTATTTGTCAGCTTCATCTGTCCCGTGGCGTACATCATCTCCGACAAATGGGGACGGATATTATCCACAGACATAGCCGCAATGGTTTCCTGAATATTTTTGCAGCCTTTGCCATACTTTTTGTTGATAGCGGCGGTAAGCTCCGATGAAAGAGCATCGTCCAATTTCCACAGTTCGGGGATACGCTTGCCATTGGTTTGTGAAATATCGAAAAGGTGTTTTGCCTTGCTGTCCTCTCCGAACACGGCAATGCTATGCTCGCCCTTATTTACAAGTCTGCCCAGTTTATTCCAAACTTCAAGGGTTGCAACCTTTGTAGCATTAGGATTTTGGTGGTATATAAGGGCGGCGTCGGAGAAGCTTTGCTTATACATTTTTGATGAAAAGCGCAGGAAATTCGCTAATTCCTGCTTGTCGTGCAAAAGCTTTGTTATGATTTCTGTCCAGTTATCACGGACGGTTTCTATTCTGCTCAATAAAAAAATCATTCCTTTCAAAAATTTTCTTGATTTATTTTTTACAATATGGTATAATTGAAAAAACAATTTAAATTAATCTGTAATAGTATAATATTTTTATATAATTTAGGAGTGAAAGTATATGAAAAAAATGTTACCTATTCCCGAAAATACTAATAATATGCCTCAAACAGTATTGTCTTCAGAAGAAAAAACACTAAAAGAAATTATAACTCAAACAGATAACAAGATAAGACAAGGGTTAGAGAAAGAAACAGCTTCCACAGGAACTCCTATGGACGAACTTTATGGTGGAGCCAAATTTATGGCGCAGTTATCAAATATAGGTGATGGTTCTGTTGAAACTGGCGGAGGTGGAATAAAAAAGGGATTTAACACAATTGCCCAAAATATTGCTGCAAAATCACAAATAAATGCAATTCAAAGTAATAGTGAATCTAAAACAAAAAAAATTAAATGAATTAGTTTGGTCGAATAACATTTTCCAATCTTATTTATTTGCAAATCTCTCAAACCTCAAATTAACATATTTCCCCGTATCGTCCAAAGAAAACACAGCGCTGTACTTTTTTCCATTAGAAGAAACGCAGTTTTTCAGCGTGACCCTGCCCGTGCGGAGCAGCTCGGAAATCTCGGCAGCGGTATAATTCCTGCCGATGCGCTTGTCTGACTTGAAGATGAAAAAGCCGCAGTTTTCACGTCCCGCAGAGCAGGAAAATCCCTTGCTGTTTTCCACAACAGGCTTTCCGCAGCGAGGACAAACGCCAACTGTCTGTACTCTTGTGACCTTAGAACGGCTGTCCCTGCTCTTTTCAAAGGACACAATATCCGAAACATTTTTTATTATTTCAGAAAGCAAATTCTCGGAGCTGCCTACACCCCTTTCAATATCGGATAACGCCTGTTCCCAACGAGCGGTAAGCTCTGCGGATTTAACATTATCTGGCAAAGAAGCAGCGAATTTTCTGCCGTATTCGGTTGAAATAAGCTGCTTGTTTTTTCTCTCGATATATCCCGCCGCTATCAGTTCCTCGATAATTGCCGCCCTTGTCGCAGGCGTACCAAGACCCCTGTCCTTGACAAATTCACTTAAAGCTTTATCGGGAATAAGGCGGTCTATATTTTCCATAACGGCAAGCAGACTGCTTTCCGTAAAACGTTTAGGAGGCTGGGTTTCGCCCTGTTTTACCGAAATATTTTTAGCAATAAAAGTGTCATTTTCGGAATAATCCTCAGCGATATTTTTTTCGGACACTTTATCTTTTTCGGAAACAGAATACCGTTTCCACCCAAGCTGTTCGGGAGTTTTCACCGTCAGCTTAAAAACCTCACCCTCACAGGTAAATTCATATTTTATTTCATTAAAAATATACGGCTTGTCAAGAGTACAAAGAAAGCGGTTTATAACAAGTCCCACAATATTTTTCTCGTCCTCGGACAAGCTCATATCGCCAAGTCTGCCAATTAAATTTGTGGGAATAATCGCGTGGTGGTCGGAAATTTTATCGTTGTCAATAACGCGGCTGTCAATATTCATACCATCTGCCAAAAGCCTTGAGACCCTGTCGCTGTCATAGTTTGAAAGACATTTTACAATGCTTTCCGCAAGCGTAATCATATCATCCGAAAGATAATTGCTGTCCGTCCTCGGATATGTAATCAGTTTCTTCTCATAAAGCGACTGCGCCGCTTTTAAAGTGTCGGCAGCAGTCATTCCGTAAATATCATTAGCCTCACGCTGCAAAGAGGTAAGGCTATGGAGCAGCGGACGGTTCTCCTTTTTTCGCTCCGATTTTGCAGACATAACGGTAAAAATTTTTCCGCTGCATTTTTCGCAAATATTTTTTGCCTGTTCTGCGGTATCAAAAATCGTTTCACACTCCGCCCCGTTATCAAGAATTACCTTGTAAAAAGGCTTTTTCGTAAATGCCGCAATCGCTTCATCACGACTTGCAATAATGTTCAGCACGGGAGTTTTCACCCTGCCGACACGGTGACGGTCATTATTTAAAATGCTGTACAAACGGGACAGCGACATACCCATTATCCAGTCGGCTTTTGCTCTCACAAATCCAGCCGAGAAAAGGTTATCAAACTCCGAGCCGTCAAGCAAATTAGCCATTCCCTGCCTGATACTTTCATCTGTAAGCGAGGAAATCCACAGCCGCTTAACAGGTTTCGTGCAACCGAAATAATTATATATGTATCTGAAAATGCACTCGCCCTCGCGCCCCGCGTCGCAGGCATTTATGACCTCCGTAACATCATCACGGTTTATAAGATTTTTCAGCATTTTTATCTGTTCTCCATAGCCTTTAAGGGGGAACAGCTTAAACTCCTGCGGAATTATAGGCAGAGTATCAAGCTCCCATTTTTCAAAGCCGTAATCGTCGGGCATACCAATACCGAACAGATGTCCGAGAGCGTTTGTGACAATATACCCGTTGCCCTGCCAGTAAAAAGAATTGCCCTCGGAAATTTTTTCGGTCGCACCGATACAGTATGCAATGGAAGCTGAAACCGAGGGCTTTTCGCTTACAATCAAACGATAATTCATAAACTACATTTCTCCTTTTTCCTCATCAATATTTTTTACAGTCAATGCGGTATTTTCTTCGGTAATTCCGCTTGTATTTTCTGCGGATTTTTCGGCAGAAATATTATTAAAGCTGCCGTTTTCAACCGCACTGCGAATAACGTCAATATCATAACCGCCGCGATTGATTATTTCACGGAGAGCAGACATTTTTATTTTTTCAAGCCGCGCCGAAAGCTCGCTTTCTCTGCTTTCCTGCTTCTTCAGAACGCCCTTGTGATACTCGATCAAGCCTTTTGTTTTCCGAATATTTTCCCTGCACCGCTCCAGATTTTGCGCTATTTTTTGCTCTTTATCCGGCATTTATTTCACCCCTTTTTTAAAGCGCACAATTATGTACGAAATTAAAATCACACCGAGAATAATAAGGTCTGAAACATTAATTTTAATTTCAGCATTATTCCGCGTAAAAGCATTGTTAAAGCCTGCAATTTCCGAAATAAAAGAAACAGCTAAAATTAAGATAAAAACAGCGACGATTGCAATAAATACCTTATCTTTTTTCGGCTTTTCCCCGCTTACGGATAACCGCTTTTTCCGACCTTTAAAATAATCAAATATTTTCATCATCCCCGTTCATAGACGCGACCTGCGCAAGGTACGTTTCGTATAAATCCTTTTCCTCATCTGTAAATTCATACCCCTCCATCACCTCATCGGCGGAATAATTTTTTACCTCGCCGTAAAGCCATTGGTGTTCAACATCGCAGTAATATTCCGTAGTTTCAACGGCGTATTCATAAGGCGTACCCTCGTTGTAAACCACAATTTCCGTTTTGCATTTGCAGTATGGATAATGACAATTTCCGTATTCATAGCGATATTCAAAATCATAAAAATCATCAATTACACCTTGAATTTCATCATTGGTAAATTCAAATTTTATTTCTTTTTCTTCATCGCCGTCCTCCTGCAATTCACGGTAACGAAGCACCGCAAGTATAGAAATTACCGCATTTTCATCAATATCCGCAATATCCTTGTTGCCATACTGATTTAATTCCGTTATCTCATCATAGGGCGGATACTGCCGCTTGTCGCATACGAAGCCCTCCACAATATCGTCAATTTCCGACTGCTTTTCCTCAACGTACTCATTTATGGAAGTTGAATAATCGTCAAGAATTTTATCGGTATCCTTGCTTTCGTCCTCCGAAATAAGCCAGCCGAAAAGACTTGTAATTGCAGAGGAAACAAGCGTGACCAAGCCGTTTATAAGCAGCGTCAAAATAAGAATAACAGCAAGCGCAAGCAGAATTATAAGTCCGACTTTTGAAGTAAAAATCTTTTTAATAATTACCGCCGTTTTCTTTGCGATCTCCTTCGCGCGCTCAGCATTTTTCTTAGTTCGCTTCATTTCCGCACGGGTATTTCGGGGCATATTTTTTACAGCAACAGCCGCCTTTGACGCAGTTCGTGCCGTGTTCAGAACAGCTTTTCGGGCATTGTCAATATACCGAATTTCGGTAATTCCCTGCTTAATTGTTTCCGTACCCGTGTCGGTAATTTTTGACTTGTCGATTTTTGTTTTCAGAAGCGTATTTCCCGCATCGGAAACGACATTTTTTATGCCGCCTCCAACAGCAGTAAATATCTTTCCGACATCTTTTTTGGTACCGACCTTAACACCGTTTTTCACCATAGAGCGAACGGAATTTATTCCATTCGCAGCGGATTTAACAGTATCTTTAAATGTTTCACCCGCTTGAATAACGGTATCCACCGATGAACGCACAAGCTCCGCACTCTCCGAAATCATATTATCGGAATCGCTTCCCGCAAAAGTGTACCGCTTATTTTTCAGCCGCATTTGCTTAATCTGCATATTCCGCAAAATAGCTTTTTTACGAAATATTTTATCGGCGGACTGAATTTTCTCCTCCAGATTTTCCGAAGCGGCAATAACGGCTTTCACATCTTCCGAATAGGATACCCTTGCATTTTTTATGTAATCGCTATGCCGCTGGGTATGAATAAAATCATTATTTACCGAAGTCTGCAAAACGCTTTCTGTACGGAATTTTACAGCATTTTCGGCAGACCGTATTTCGGGTCTGCGAAACTGCTGTGCCGTTAATTCCGACCGCATTTTTTTGAGGATTTCTTTTCTCCGCAAATCGGAAATAACCGCGGATTTTAATTGTTCGGAATAGTTTTTTACAACTAAATCCCGCGAATATATTTCCTTTTCCGAACGAATAATCTGCGTTTTTATCTCACTCATTTTTCACCTCGTCGGCAGGAATTTTCATCTCGGACAGCTTTGTCGTCATAAGGTCATAAAGCTCATTATGCGGGAATTTATCTCTGAACGGAATTACTGAACCGCCGCAGCAAATAAGTCCCTGACCGCTGTCGCTGTTGGTAACATACGCGAGAAGATTATCCGAAATATTCAGAAGCCGCGCAAGCTGCACCCTATCGCTTGTTGCCTGATTCAACATCATAACAAAGTCGGTATTGGAAAGCATAGAACGAGCCGTTTCGGATTTCAGCAAATCCTCCACATTCTGCGTAATTCCCGTTGGAACGCCGCCCCATTTACGGGCACGTTTATACAATTCAAAAAGGAAATTCGCAGAATACTCATTTGCAAAAAGCAAATACACCTCATCCATATAAATCCAAGTGCGCTTGCCCTTTGCGCGGTTTTCTGTAATTCTGTTCCAAACGTAATCAAGAACGATAAGCATACCCAGCGTTTTAAGCTGCTTGCCCAAGTCCTTAATATCGTAGCAGACAACGCGGTTTGTGGTATTTACGTTTGTCTTATGTGCGAAAACGTTAAGATTTCCTTTGATATATAATTCAAAAGAAAGCGCCAGACCCTTTGCTTCTTTTTCAGGCTGGGATTTTAAAATTTCGTAAAAATCAATAAGTGTGGGAATTTTTTCGCCGTCAAAATCCTGCATATATTCCGCATAGGTAATCGTCAGACAACGGTCGATAATTCCGCGCTCCTTAGCCGTCAAACCCTGCTTGCCAACCAAACATTCAAAGAACGAAAGTATAAAATCCGACTTCATAACAAGAGGATTTTCATCGTCCGAATAATTCTGCGACATATCCAAAGGATTGATATAATTCGTACTTGCAGGCGAAACATTTATAATTTCGCCTTTCAATGCGGACACAAGCGGCGAGTATTCACGCTCAGGGTCGATAATAATTATGTCATCATCGGTCGCAAGAAAAACATTAAGCATTTCGCGTTTTGCGCTGAACGATTTACCGCTGCCGGGGCTTCCGAGAATAAATCCGTTAGGATTTTTCAGCATAAGACGATTGAAAATAATAAGGTTATTGGAAAGGGCATTCAGACCATAATACATACCGTTTTCCTGCGAAATTTCCTTTGAGGAAAAGGGGAGAAATACCGCCGTGCTTTCGGTAGTCAGCGTCCTGCGAATTTCAAGAGTACAATTACCGATAGGCAGCACCGACTGCAAACCCTTTTCCTGCTGAAATTTCAGCGTTGAAACCGAGCAAATATGCTTTCTGACAACCGCTTCAATGGCTTCCGTATTATTTTCCAATTCGTCAAAATCATTTGCGGTAACCATTATAACGATATTCGTCATAAACATTTTCTGATTTTTTGAGCGCAAATCGTCCAAAAGCTCCTCGGCTTCAACGAGAGAATATTTTAATTCCTCGTTAATTACATCGGAGGTGTACCCCGATTGGATAGCCTTTTTCTCAGCCTGTAATTTATTTGCCCGCATTGAGGTAAGCTGATGATTGACGATTTTAAGTGCCTTTGCGGGGTCAACGGGAGTAATATTTACCGTTGTCATAACGTCCAAATTTGTGTTGGCAATATCGGTCAAAAGGCAATCCTTCAGCGAAGCGGGCATATCCTTTATGAACATAGTACGGGCATATTTATCATTCCACATAAAATAATCTTTTTTAAATTCAAAGTAATCGGGACAGCAATACGCCCTCTCCGCCTGACGGTTAAAATCGCTTTGCGTAAGGGGAGAAAACTTCTCGTCAACGTTTCTGAAAATATCCTTTAAAATTTCGATCCGCTCGTTTGAAGTCAGCGGATAAATTGCAGAACCTATTTTTTTGAAAGCATTGGTAAGCTCCAAATCAATGGTAGCGAATTTAGATTTGGCAGCTTCAAGATACGCCGCCTGCACCGTCACTGTCAAATATTTATTGCGGATAATTCCGTTCTGACCCTGCTCCATTTTTTCCACAAGCATATCATTATACACGTCCACATATCTGTCAAAATCATTATTCTTGTGCTTCAGCAAGACCATATCATTGAATTTTTTCTTGTTGACGCGGTTGTTGTGGACAGTCACTTGAATGTCCGCCGAAGTATCGAAGCTGTTCAAAACCGAACAATATCCGAGAAAAATATTCTCCTGCTCCTCCTGCTTTGCAATTGAATAATTTATATCCTCAAAGCGATAGGTTTTGCTGTAACGGTTATCATCAACCTTAAAAATATAATTGTCGCAGACCCGTTTGTAGGGCAGAGTTTTCTGCATAGTTTTGGGAACAACACGCTTTTTTCTGACCTTTTGCTTTTTCGGCTTCTTGCGCTTCTGTTTGTTCAAACGTATTTCATCGCGCTCACGAGCCGATAATTCGGACAAATCCGCATCCTCGGAAATATTTTTCTTTTTGAATTTTTTTATAAAAACAGCGGCAGCGACCGCCGCGCCGAACACTCCCGCAAGGAACAGAAAAGCCTGAATATTATTTGTGGGAGAAATATTTTCGGAAGTATCTTCAATAACCGCAACCGACGTAGTTTCGGTATTTTTGGTAACATTTATTTCGGGGTTTTCGGAAACAGAATTTTCCGTAAAATACAATATTTTTTCCTGCGAAATAGTAGTTACGGCAGCCTCCGAATATACCGATGAACCGCTCTGAAATTCCTCGGCTTCGTGTTTCGCGGAAACGTATTCTTCGGGAACTGTTGTGACCAATTCGCTCTCTGAAAATTCCCGCTCGTCGGTTTCCTCTTTTTCCGATTTTTCAATTTTTGATACCTCCGTTTTTTCTGTTTCCGAAAAAATTATCTCCGTTTCGGGAACCTTGTAAATTGTCTGATAAATTACTCTTGCGGGAATTTCCGTAACCTCGGACGTAACCTCGGAATTTGTTTCCTGCACAGGCTTTGCCGTTACAACAGGCTCGGTATTTTTTGCCGTGGAAGTCCATACGCTTAACGTTTCAGCAGGCTTTTCAGACGACTTTATGTATTCCGAAACGGTCATTCCGTCAATAAGATAATCGTCCTTTTCCTCGTCATAAATTTTGCGAATATCATCGGTAATATATATAATTTCTTCGTCCTCCGTAACAATATACACACCGCCGTTTTCCGCTACAATAAGGGAATTTCCATCCTCGTCAAGCCAATACTCGTCACAGTTTTTTATTATCTCTTTATTCAAGCTCCCGACCTCCGTTTCAGTATCCTTTTAAAGAAATTTCTTTTTTCTTTTTCCGAAATTTCCTCCTCCAATTCCTCCGCGAGATAGGTTTTCCGCAGCTCCATAAAAATCGGCTCATAGGAATAAACCCGCTTCTGCGGAGTGAACTGAAAATACAGCCATTCCACCGCAAATTTTTCAAAGGTCATATCGTTATACCGAAAAAATCCCACAAGCATAAGAGGCGCGGCAATGACGATAACAAGCCATGAAATCGCCTCCTGCGGCAGGAATTTCCCTCCGAAAATATACAGCGGGACGCACAGCAAAAGCGCTGCGGCAGCGCATAAGCACTGTCTTACCGTCAGTCCGAAAAAGAATTTTTCACGGTAATTTTTTATCTCTTTAGGTATGCGTATCTCAATCATTTTTTCACCCACCCCACGATCATATACGCCAGATAAATCATAGAAAGCAAACCCGCCGCGGAAAAAGTCACCGCGTAAAAATCCATATATTTTTGGCGTTTGTCCGTATTTTTTAAGTAGTCCTTTATTTTTTTAAGCATTTATCCTCCGTTATTTCATTATTTTTGAAAATGTAAATCCTATGTAGCCGAACGAAATTCCAGCCGCGATGAACATAAGAATTATATATATTTCCATTGGAATTACCTCCTTTTCTTTACTTCATAAGCACCGACGTCCGCAATATATTTCACGGAAATATAAGGCTCAAACCGCATAATATCGCGAATTTGCTCCAGACTGTAAGCGTAATCAACGCCGCCCTTCCGTATTTCGGAGAGAACCGAATTTACAAGCAGAACATAATACTCGTCAAGAGTCGTTATCCCGTCATCATAGCTTTTCCCGTCGTGAACAGCGTGACGCTTCAGCTTTTTTTCATTGCTGGGAGTAATATTTTTCCGCAGTTCATCAAGAACATTATCCATAAATTCAATTGAATTTGCGGGATAAAATTTCTCGCAGGCAGAACCGCAATTATTGTATCTGCAATTTTTGCGGCAGCACTGTCCGCAGCCGTGAACGACCTTAACTTTTAATAAATCATTATGTAAATTCATTTTTTAATTCCTCCGATTTTTAATTAATTTTATACACTACGCGCCTACAGCCTGACGCGCCCACTGACCGCTTTTAGCAACACCCAACGCAAGCGATAATGCCGTGATAGTAATTCCGATCTGTGATGTTCCGCCCAGCAGCTCCGCAATTTGCGAGAACGCATAAAACATCACAATAACCACCAAACCCTGCAAGCAAACCGCCGCGTAGCTTTTTACAAAAGCCTTTGCGCTGTCATGCCAACCCTCTCCCGCAAAGGTCGCAAGGGGTATCGGTGAAATAACCGTATAAACAATTATTTCAAAAAGTCTGCCAATTAAAATAAGGTTTATTACCCAGCAAGCGCCCATTAAAATTAAAAATGTGGGCATAACTTCAAGATACTGCACCAGATAATTCAGATTTAAAAATCCCGCTTCGGCAGGCTTTTCAAGTATGGCGCTTGTATCAAATGTTGATAAAAATCCGTAATTCATTTCTCCAAGTCCGCTTGCAAGAGAATTAAATCCGTTAAAAATAATTCCCATTAACCCGCGCGCATTTTGCACGATAACTTTTGCTAAAATGAATTTAAAAAACAGCTTAAAAACCTGTTCGTAGGACTGAATTTTTAGCATCATCGCGTCGCTGCAAAGCTGTATCGCAAAGAACATTGAAACAAGCACCAAAGCCGTTCCCTCAACCGCTTTCATTGCTGTGTCAATAACCGTTATGCTGCTGTCAAAGGGCGATACCGTCAGCGTTTGCACCGCGTTGTCAAAAGCGTAATTTACCTGCGCAATTTTATCCGAAAGCCAACCCTCAACGGTTTCCCATTCAATTAAACCAGCCAAATTTTCACCACCTGTTATAGAAAATTTTATTATCAACCCCGCCGCCCCCTTAAGGGGGCGTGAAGCAGTAAAATATTTATGTATTTCACTTTGGGGGTGACAATCGCCGCGGGGCGTTCCCCGCCTATATCTGGAACATATCGTAAGCCTTTGCAACAGCGAACACAATAAATCCCGAAGCAAGACACATCAGACCTCTTGTTTTGCCGTCCGCGGAATCGTCCTTAAATCCGAGAGCAAACTGCACCGCGCCGATAAATCCGACCACAAGACCGATACGAGCAACCCAATCAACGATAAATTCAACAACGGTATTAAATGTTTCCACGCCTTCGGTTGAGCCGCCTCCACCCTCGGTTGCTGCAAAACAGGTAATTCCCATAAGGGACGCAGCCATTGAAGCAGCCATAATTCCCGCCGTAATTTTCTTGATTGAACGCATTCTCTTGCGGTCGCGCTGCTCTGTTGTAAGCTGTCTGTTAGGTGTAAAATCCTCACGGATTTCTGTCTTAATGGCGGCGAGCTTTCCGCATACTACCGACTTGATTGCTGTAAACTTTTCCTTAATAAAATTAAAAATTCTTCTCATTTCAAATTCCTCCAAATAATATTTTTTATACTAATCACCTTTAGAATTATGGAGAATCTCCAGCTGCAAAAATTTGCATATATGATTTTTGCGGCGGGAGATTCCCATAATTCAAAGAGGGATTAGGATTAGTATCCTATTTCGTCAAAAATATCAAGATAATTTTCTTCCGTGACCTCAGTATACGGCGGCTTTGCCTGCGGTTCAGCCGTTATAATCGAATCGGAATTATTGATATTTGCAGGCAGCGAACCGTTTTGCGGCTCCTTCGGAATAGTCTTTCCGGCGATAAACGTATGCGGAAAATTACCCACGATTTCCTCATAAGCAACCGAACGTTCCTCAATATTTTCGTCAGCGTCCTTGCTTTTTTCGGAAATAGCTTCGCCGATCTCCGCGCCGGAATTTATCTGCCCAATAACCTCATCGCTGACGTTTTCCGAATAAATATCCTCATTTTCCTGCTCCGAATTTATATCGAATTTTACCGTTTCAATATCCTTGATAAGATAAGCGTTTTCGGAATTAAAATCCTCCAAATACTTGTAATTCGGGTGCTTTTCGATAATAAATTTATTGCAGAAAAACGGGTATAAGCCGCGCACAAACAAAATACATTCGTTGTCCTTCATAACCTTTAATTCGTCAATCGTCATAAGCTCGCGTCCCAAAATTCCGTCATTTTCGGAGGTCGAACCGTTCTTCCCCCGCGTCCTGTTATTTGAACGTGTGTCAATAGTTTCCTTGCCCAGCATTTTTGAAATATGCTCCAAGGTGGTAGGCTCCTGACCGCCGAGGAAAAGCAAACTATCGCAGTTGCCGAGAACATTTTCCCACGAATCCTTATACATCTTCTTCAATTGCGAGAGGTTTTGGATTATGACATTTGCCGAAATTTCCATAGAACGCATAGTAGCCAGAAGCTCTTCAAAACGCGGTATAGTACCGACGTTTGCAAATTCGTCCAGCAAGCAGCGAACGTGAACAGGCAGTCTGCCGCCGTATTTAAAATTCGCACGGTCGTATAATACGTCAAACATCTGCGTGTACATCATCGCCGCCAAAAAATTAAAAGTATCGTCCGAGGACGGAATAATGATGAACAGCGCCTGTTTTTCGTCTCCCAATTCCTCCAGATGAAGCGTATCGCAGCAGGTCAAGTCCATAACTTCGGGAATATTAAACGCCTGCAGCCGAACGGCGGTAGAAATAAGGATAGATTTTGCGGTATCTCCCGCTGCCTTTTTAAAATCCTTATAATATTTAAGGCACATATATTGGCTTGCGGGTTTTGCTTTTTTTGCAAGGTCAATCAAATTTAATTGCAGAATGCGCTCGTCATTTTCCGTATCATTTTTATACTTTTCGGGAAATTCAAGAGCGTCAAATATTAAGTCCAAATCGGATTGAAAGTTGTCCTCACCCTCCTTGACCTCCGCCTTTTTCAGCAGCTTCATAACCTCGGAAAAGTTCTGTTTAGATTTATCTTCGCACTCCACAAGGTAAAAACACAGCGCCGCAAGCAAGGCTTTTGTACTGTCATCCCAGAATTGATCGCTTGAGCCGCCGCCCTCCTTTTGAGTGTTTTTCATCAGCACATTCACCATTTTAATAACGGCGGTTGCGCTGTAATTTCCGTCAACATCATAAATGTACTGAAACGGATTGTAGTTATTGGAATGTGCCATATCAATCAGGTTGAAAACCTTAATTTTATACCCGTACTGTTTAAGCATTTTTCCCGTGGAACGGAGCAGCTCACCTTTCGGGTCGGTGCAGACATAACTTGTATTCGCCTGCATTAAATTCGGCTTCACAAAAAATCTCGACTTACCCGAACCCGAACCGCCGATAACCATAACGTTGAGATTTTTTCGTGTCTGACGGGTATTCAGCGACATCAAAACATCGTTTGTGAGAACAATATTGTTGTCAATTATGTAGTCGTGTTCCTTTTTTGCAAATTTTAATTTTGCAATATCGGAAATACTAAGTTGCATTTTTGTGACAGATTTTTTATCCGAATTTTCTTTAATATCGGAATCAATTTCGATATTTTCCGAAGCATTTTTATCGGAATTATCGGGTCTGTCACGAGCCTTGAATTTTTTTATCCACCCCCATATTCTTTTAAAAATATTTTCTTTTTTCGGCTTTTTAGGTTTATCCAGAATCGACTTTATTTCTTTCTGATTTGCCCACCGAGCGGAACCGTGTTCCTCTCCTTTCCTGTGAAATTTTTTCTTGCCCGTAATTTTCATCAGCACATACAGACCAATTCCGAACGCCGTAAAAATCGGGAACTGCAAGGCTTTTTTGCCTTTTTTTAATTGCTCCAGAACAAGGTCAGTATCCATCAGAGTGGTTTCCAAACTGTTTGCCAGCTTATCAAAATCTGCTTTCCCGTTTGCGTCCAAAGAAAGGTCAAAGCAAGCGCCCAGCGCCGCCGCAAAATATATCACGAACGCTGCCAGAACCGCATAAATGCTGATTGTCATAAAGTCCGCTTTTTTCGCAACTCTGCTCACTTCCTCGACCCCCTGTCCAGCTTCTTATGCTTAATGGTGTCAGAGGTCGAAACAATTTTCTCTCTCGCTTTTTTCAGCAGATTTTTGGCAACACTCTGCTTCATAGCTTTACCGATAATTTTTTCAGCCTTTACAGAGGACATTCCAAAGCTGTCCATAAGTTGCTTTTTAGCGGTTTCCTTATCGCCCAAATCTAATCGCACGACCGTATTTCCGCCACGGACAGTAAACGCCGACTGTGTTTCCCGCTCGATTCGGTACTCCTTAAACTGCGTTATCTTAGGCTTTTCGGCAAATCCCAACCGCTCCGCTTTTGCAAGAATTGCGGAAATCAATTCATTTTCGCTGATTTTCAAATGCGCTCGGATACTCTTTTCAGCCTGTTCACGGTCAATATTTTTTTCGGACAAAACAACAAAATTTCCGTTGTTGTCGGTAATTGTCAGCCGCGAAAAGTCCTCGTCGGGAAACTTTAATTTTGCAAATGAAAACCCATCTGTAAGGACGTTTTCGTTTTCAAACTTTATGTCCTTTTGATAAAATTCCATCTGCTCCAATTGCCGCGACCCGCTTAAAAAATACTTTTTCTGTTCCTCCGAAAGCCTTTGCTGCAAAGCGTTTGCCGCCACGATAGCTTTTGTTTTGCCATAGCCCATACGCTCCTGCAAAACCCTCTCCAGCTTTGCCTTTGTGCAGAAATTCATTGATAGAGCTTTTCCGCTTTCCTTTTCACCGAAAAGAATTTTTAATCTGCCGTTTTCGGACTTTTGAACGCCGATTGATGTATCGGATAATTCCCGATTTATCTTACGGAAATTTTCAAGGGCAGCTTCTATCTGCTTTTCATAAGCTTTGCTAAAAATGCAGTTTACTCCGTTTTGGCTTTCAAAAAAGTTTACGGGAATATCCTGCTCCGCGCAGTAATTCTGAAAACCCTCCACCTGTTCCTTTTCAATGGTTATCATTCGCTCGGTCTGTTCGGGAGCTTTCATTTTTTCCCGTACAATTCCCTGAACGATTGAGTTTACCGCCTCCTTGTCCTTTTCATTGAAGAAAACGGAAAGGGTATTGTCCTTGCCCTGTTCCCGTATCGCCGCAACGGGAATATCCATTTTCTTAGCTTGCTTGAGGAATTCGCCGTAATCCTCTTTCGCAAAGCTTGGGAGCATTGTGACTTCGCCGCCCTCTTTCAGCTTTTGGTACGTCACTTCGCCGCCCGACAGTACCTCCTGCTGTTCCGAAAGCTGATTTTTTTCACGCTCGCGCTCGATAGCGATTTTCAGCATTTCCATAAAAAGCTCTGTCGCTTTAGATACGATTTGCGTCGTCACTTCCACTCCCGCGCTCGCTACATCATCTCCGTGCATTTTTTGCCTCCCTTCGTTCAAATTAATGGTAGGGGAATTTGATTTTTACCCTTTCCATAAGCTTAGGAGATAAACAAGGAAATTTGGCGGGGTAGAAAAACCAATTTTGTATTATTGCACAAACGTCAGCCGTATATCGCTTTGCTTATTCGTTATGTTTGCACAAAACATCCTTTATCTTTTTTAAACTTTCATCTACCGAAGAATGATGAACACCTTCTAATTCAGCGATTGCTCTTGCCGATAGATTTTCATTTACAACAAGCTTGAAACGTCTGATTGCTGTTTCACCACATTCCTCAACCAATCTGTCAAGCCATATTTTCTCTATCGTCTGTTCCTCAAAGGAATGTTCGCAGTAACCAAACATTTCACCGTGCATTACCTCATTAAATTCCACAGTATCAGGGTTATCTCTAAGCTTGCGATTATAATTGTTTTCCTCCCTTATGAATGTTTCCAAACACAAAAGCACCTCATCGCTTACATCAACAGTTTTTTCTTCCGAGCAATTTGTTCCATAAATGCTTGAAAGCAAAACACGGTTTTTACCGTTTTCTGTTTTTTCATAGCAGACCTTTTTATCTCTGATATACTTATCCATATTTTTAACCTCCAAAAATTTTTTACATACATCATTGCGTGTATTTGTAAGAAATTTTTGAAGCTATGGATAACGCCCCACAAAGCAAAGCCAGCAACCAATTATAAACATAAAAGACCTTTCCGCTTTTAAAGCAGAAAGGTCAAAAAAATAAGGATAGAAACATTGACATAGCTTTAAAAGCTACCTGTCAAGTTTCTATCCATCTTAATGGTATATTACCAAACCCCTGTTTCAATCAGGGAGGATGATACTCGTACTAAGTATCTGTATTTAATTTTAATATATTTAATTTTGTAAAAATGACAACCCGATTATTCGCCCGCACTTATGGCACTTTATAAAATATCTGCTGCTGATATTCGTGTCAATCACAATTCTGTAATCGTGCCGACATACTTCCTGTTCCGGCACCACCATATCCAACAGCCTTCCCCTACACTTGGGACAACATATTTTTTGCGTTCTTTTAATTTTTACATCGGTATTCAGCGCAATTATACGCAACACTCCTTTTAATGACCCAAAAGTCATATTCGGAATTTAAAGAATAACGGCATCGCCGTCATTCCTTATTTATTTTTTTTATAAAGTCATCCCAATTTGGATACGAGTCGGGCTTGTCTCTTGAATTTCTGATACTTACCCGAACATCGTCGTTTGCCATAATAAAATCTGCAATATCATAGCTTACACAACCGTTTGCTTTTGCGTGAATATCAAGAAATTTTTCAATTTCCTCCTTGCTCATTTCAAGCACGTCAAACATTTTCGCCATAATTTTTATGCTTGGATTGAGCTTCCTTCCGCTTTCAAGATAGCTTATGTAAAATTGTGTCGCACCAATCAGAGTGGCAAGCTCAGCCTGAGTATAGCCTGCCCTTTCCCTTAAAAAGCAGATATACCCGCCTAAATCATTATTTTTCATAAAATCCTCCTGCGGAAAAGTGTTTACGTTATCATAAATTCGCCTCCATACGATTTTTTATATACCCTTTCAGCATTAAATATGCCTCAATGATTATTCCCACTGCCACCGTAACAGCAAAATTATCCAGCTTTAACAACCAAAGAATAACCGCTGCCGCAGACAGTACCGCCGTGAAAATCCTTGCCTTTTTTCCGTAAACTTTTATTTCGTCCTCGTCAAACCTTTTGTTTGGTGTGTCGATCGGTGCGGCAATAAATATGTATATTACCGAAATAACGGCTGCAATGAAAAGCGGGAAAACAAGAACAGTAAAATGTTCTGCAAGCTTTATACTTCCGAGAGCAACAATAAGCGTGAGTATCGACAGGACAAAGCACTTTCTTTTTGTTTCCGCATGGTATCCTCCGCCGTATTCCCTCAGCAGGGTAAAACAAACGGTAAATACAGCACTTTCAAAAAAACACCTCATAAGCAGACCAAATGCCGCAATTATTACTATGAAAATTGCCTTTTCAATCATTATCTCCAGACCGAAACGGACAATTTCTTCATCATCGGTCAGGCAATCATTCTTTTTCATATTTTCAATAATTTTATCCAACAGCTTGTCCATTGTAAACCTCCTTAAACCTCTTATATTATAGTATATGTTTTTTAAAAGTTCAATAGATTTGCATTGATGTACCCAATTTCTGCATCGTTGTAAAGAATATTTCACAAATATGTATTATATATGAATAAATAATAAATACACAATTCACCTAATTAGCAATTGCTAACCGCGCTATATATAAACTACCCGCCCACATTTCTGCGGACGGGTAGTCTTAATACTTCAGAATCAAACCAAAAACAGGTTTACCCGAATAAAATATCAGCAAATCCGAACCCTTAACGGAGTTCGGATTTGTCCAGTTTGGCTCCCCAAGTTGGACTCGAACCAACGACCCTGCGGTTAACAGCCGCATGCTCTACCGACTGAGCTATTGAGG
>CANQTP010000048.1 GCA_947626755.1 uncultured Clostridia bacterium | reverse complement strand
ATAGTGACAATTTGAAAACTTTATCCCGGCAAAACCGTGTTATTACTTGTTTTCAGTGTTTTGCTCGGGGCTATAAATTCGCAAAAAGGAGTGAAAATAATGGACGCAGGCAGTAGTAACGGCATAAAACCCCGAAGTTGCAAAGCTTTGAAACGGCACTGTCTGTGCCTTGTTTCAGCTTCTGCAATATAAAGTTTTATGCCTTCTATTCAGGATCTTAACGAATAGGAGGAGTTGTTATGGACAGAGAGTCCGCCCTCGAACTGCTGGGAAATAAGCAGTTCTTTAAACTTAAATCCGAACTTCAGGAAATGAATCCTGCGGATATTGCCGCTCTCGTTGAGGAAATGTACGGCTCAGACGAGTTCGACGAGAAAAATCTCATAATGCTTTACCGCATACTTCCTAAAGAACTGGCGGCGGAAACTTTCACTTACATGGAAAGCGACAAGCAGATGATGCTGATAAACGCTTTTTCCGATAAGGAACTGCGGGACGTTATCGACGAACTGTACCTTGACGATACAGTTGATATGATCGAGGAAATGCCCGCAAATCTGGTTTCACGTATCCTGAAAAATACCGATTCCGAGACCCGCAAACAGATCAATGAGCTGCTCAATTACCCCAAGGACAGCGCGGGTTCGGTAATGACAACGGAGTTTGTATATCTGCGGCGGGATATTACCGTAAAGGAAGCTTTTGAACAGATACGGAAGATCGGTCTTGTAAAGGAGACCGTCTACACCTGTTATGTTATCTCCACCCACAGGCGGCTCGTGGGGATAGTTACCGTTCTTGATATGCTCGTTGCCGATGAGGACACCCTTATCAAGGACATTATGGAAACAAATGTAATTTCGGTAAATACTCATGACGACCGTGAGGACGTGGCAAAAACCATGTCCAAATACGACTTTGCTGCGATCCCCGTTGTTGACAATGAGGACCGCATGGTCGGCATCATCACATTTGACGATGCTATGGACGTTTTGCAGGAAGAGAACACCGAGGACTTTGCAAAGATGGCTGCGGTAGTTCCCGCCGAGGACGGCTATTTCAGGACGTCCGTTTTCGATCATGCAAAAAGCCGTATCCCGTGGCTTCTGATACTGATGCTTTCGGCAACGCTTACAGGCTGGATCTCTTCACAGTTTGAAGCGCAGATCGCGCTTATCCCCATGCTTGTGTCTTTCATGCCGATGATAATGGGAACGGGCGGAAACTGCGGTTCACAGAGTTCAACGCTGATAATCCGCGGCATGGCACTTGAAGAGATACGTTTAAAGGACTTTTTCAAAGTAGTTTTCAAGGAGTTCCGCGTTGCAATACTATGCGCCGTGACCCTTGCCGTTGTAAACGGATTAAGGGTACTCATAGTCTACAAGGACGTTTCCCTTGCGCTTGTGATAGCGTTATCCCTTATCGGTACGGTAGTTATTGCAAAACTTGTAGGTGCGGCTCTGCCAATGCTTGCCAAGGCTCTGCACTTAGACCCTGCAATAATGGCAAATCCGCTTATTTCCACCGTGGTGGACTCCTGCTCATTACTGATATACTTTTCGGTCGCCTCGGCAATACTCCATATTTAATTCGTAATGCTTAATGCGTAATGCGTAATTAAATTGCAGATTTTTCCTTGCTTAATGCACGGTATATTCAGGCGGAAAATAACAAAATAAAACCTGAATGGGTGCAGGCTCAGCCTGCAATTACGCATTACGCATTACGAATTACGCATTGACTTAAGGGGTGATTTGTATTGGATATTTATGAAACTATGGAATATATAAACAGCTTTTCCAAGCTCGGAACGCCCGTCAATAATCTGCTGCGGTTCGCAAGGATAATGCGCGCATTGGGCGATCCGCAGAATAAACTTAATTTTGTCCACGTTGCGGGAACTAACGGGAAAGGCTCTACCGTGAGAATGATCTCGGGCGCACTGACACGATCCGGATATAAAACAGGAGAATTTACCTCGCCGTTTATAAAAGTCTACAACGACCGCATTAAAATTGACGGAGTAAATATTTCCGATATGGAGCTTGCGGAGATAGTTACGCATATGAAGCCGATAATCGACAGCTTGTGTACCGAATGTTCACAGTTTGAAATAACAACTGCTATCGCGTTCATATATTTTGCTTCGCAGAAATGCGATATAGTCGTTCTGGAAGCGGGAATAGGCGGTCTGCTGGACTGCACGAATATTATTGAAAGATCCTGCGCTTCGGTGATAACGTCCATTTCCCTTGACCATACCGCCATACTCGGCGATACGGTGGAAAAGATCGCAAGGCAAAAAGCAGGGATCATCAAGCAGGGCTGTCCGCTGATACTTGCTCCCTCCCAGAAGCGTGAAGTCCATGCGCTTATGTACAGGACGGCAATGCAGTTCAATTCACAATTTGTCACTCCCAATATGGACAGGCTGAAAGTTGAAAAGTGCGATTTTACAGGCAGCAAATTTACATATAAAGGAATGACTTACCTTGTTTCAATGCTGGGAAAACATCAGATAGACAACGCGCTCACCGCAATTGAAACGCTTTACACGCTGAAAAATGCGGGTTTTGACAGGATCTCATATGTACATATCTATGAAGGCGTTAAGAATGCGGAAGTTCCCAGCAGATGTCAGATAATACATCGGGACAAGCCGTTCATTATGATAGACGGGGCGCATAACCCGGACGGAATGAGGGCTCTTGCGGATTTTGTAAGGACTGTTCCCAAAACGCCGAAAATAATGGTCTGCGGAATGATGGAGAACAAGGACTGGCAGACTGCCATAGGAACTATAAGCAGATACATAGATAAAGCCGTCTGTCTGGACGGATTTGCGCCGAACACCGTTTTTGCGCCGAAACTTGCGGAGCTGTTCCGCGATGGCGAAACAGCAAGCATTAACGATGCCGTTACAAGGGCAATTTCCCTTGCGGGGGAACACGGAATGGTAATTATCGCAGGATCGCTGTATCTTGCGGCAGCAATTCAGAAGCACGGATTCAGAATAAATTGAAAGGAAGGATAAAATGGTTTACCTTGTGGATTTCGAGAACGTCAATTCCGCAGGATTGACAGGCATTCAGAAGCTTTCAAAGGAGGATAAGGTATATATTTTCTATACGGTAAATTCTGCCAGTCTTTCGTTTGCGGCACATCTGAACCTGCTTTCCTGCCCTGCCGAAGTAATATATTATTACGTTGCAAGCGGCGCAAAGAATGCGCTGGATTTTCAGCTTGCAAGCTTTCTGGGTTATCTTATAAGCAAAGGCGGCGATAAGAATTTCTGTATCATCAGCAACGACCGCGGTTATGAACACGTTAAGAATTTCTGGGAGAAAAGCGGACTTGCTTCGGGGATCTCGGTAAGCGGCGCGCCGTCAATAAGCCGCGCTTTTCCCGCTGAAAAGCCTTTCACCGCAAGAATACAGCCTGTTCCGCCGCAAAGTGCAAATAAACCCGTTGAAGCGGCTCCGAAACAGGAGAAAATAGCAGCCGCTCCCGCGCAGGAAGTTCCCGCTAAGGCTGCCGAACCAAATACAGCTGCTGCGCCGAAGCCTGCGGAACAGCCGAAAGCTCCTGCCGCAAAGCAGGACATTAAGCCTGCGGAACAGCCGAAAGTTCCCGCCGCAAAGCCGAGCGCCAAGCCTGCGGAACAGCCGAAAGCTCCCGCAGCAAAGCAGAGCAATAAGCCTGCGGGATCCAAGCAGGAAAACAAAGTTCCCGAAAAGCAGGCGGAAGCCGCTCCCGCTCCCAAAAAGCGCGGCAGACCAAAGATGATAAAGGAGACAGCGGCAGCTGCCGATCCTGTTCTTGAAAACCTGAAAACAGCCATGCAGAAGGTAAGTATCCCGTCTGACGATAAGAAGATCCCCGAAATAAAAGAGCTGCTGAAAAGATCGGAAGGTAAACAGCAGTTCTACAGAGGACTTATCTCCATCTTCGGAATGGAAAACGGCGTGGAAGTGTATAAAGTTCTCCGTCCCGAATATACAAATCTTACAAAGCTTGCTAAGCAATAACAGGAATTTTGTTAAAATTGCTGAAAATTTTGAGAAAAATTTGTTATGCGTATGAACGGGAAATTTCCGTTCCGCTATTGATAAAAATCCGCCGATATGGTATAATTATGCCGATAGTGTATGTTTCCGAAACATAACTGTTAGTATTTTTATTGATGACCGTATCGGCGGTTTTTCAGAAAGGATGGTTTTTCAGATGAAATTCGGCTTCTATGATGACGCAAATAAGGAATATGTCATCACCTCCCCCCGTACTCCATATCCATGGATAAACTACCTCGGAACTCAGGATTTCTTCGCACTTATCTCAAACACGGCAGGCGGCTACCACTTCTACAAGGATGCCCGTCTTGCCCGTATTACCCGATACAGATATAATAACGTTCCCGCAGACGCAGGCGGACGCTATTTCTACATAAACGACGGCGGAACGGTCTGGAATCCCGGCTGGTCGCCTGTCAAGACGGAACTTGACGAATACAAATGCCGCCACGGCATGGGCTATACCGTTATCAGCGGCAAGAAAAACGGTCTTTCCGCGGAAGTTACCTTCTTCGTTCCCAATAACTTTACGGGCGAGATCCAGAAAGTAGTTCTGAAAAACGAAAGCGGCGCTCCCAAGACTTTCAAGCTGTTCTCCTTTATCGAATGGTGTCTCTGGGACGCACAGGACGATTCCACCAACTTCCAGAGAAATTTCAATACAGGCGAAGTTGAGCTTGAAAAGAACGGCGCGGTAATTTACCACAAGACCGAATACAAGGAAAGAAGAAACCATTTTGCTTTCTATGCCGTAAACGACACCGTTGACGGATACGACACCGACCGTGAGACCTTCATGGGCGATATTTACCACGATTTCCATAACCCCGAGACCGTTATGAACGGCAAACCCGCAAATTCCGTTGCGGACGGCTGGTCGCCGATAGCTTCGCATTATAAGGAGATAACTCTCGGAGCAGGCGAGGAGAAAACTCTTGTTTTCATGCTGGGATATGTGGAAAATCCCTATCCCGAAAAGTTCAACGCAGACGGCAGCATGAACAAGTCCAAGGCTTACGAAATGATGAAGAAGTTCGACACGGCGGAGAAAGTAGACGCCGCTCTTGCAGAACTCAAGAAAGACTGGGACGAGCTCCTTGCTAAGTATACTCTTAAATCTCCCGATGAGAAGCTGAACAGACAGGTAAATATCTGGAATCAGTATCAGTGTATGGTAACATTCAATATGTCCCGTTCCGCATCGTATTTTGAAAGCGGTATCGGACGCGGCATGGGCTTCCGCGATTCCAATCAGGACTTGCTGGGATTTGTTCATCAGATCCCCGAAAGAGCAAGGGAGAGAATTCTGGATATTGCCGCAACTCAGCTTGAGGACGGCGGAAACTACCATCAGTATCAGCCTCTTACCAAAAAGGGCAACGATGCCGCAGGTACTAACTTCAACGACGATCCGCTGTGGATGATACTTTCTACAGCCGCTTATATCAAGGAAACAGGAGATTACGATATTCTCAAAGAACAGGTGGATTACAAGAACGATCCCAAGCTTGCACAGCCGCTGCTCGACCACCTTAAGAGAAGCTTCTACCATGTTGTAAACAACAAGGGTCCTCACGGACTTCCCCTTATCGGACGTGCTGACTGGAACGACTGCCTGAATCTGAACTGCTTCTCACGTGTTCCCGGTGAAAGCTTCCAGAACACCGCAAGCAACATTGCAAAGGAAGTTGATCCCGAAACAGGCAAGCCGCTGAACGAGCAGACTGCGGAATCTGTTATGATCGCGGGAATGTTCACATATATCGGACCCGAGTATGTTGAACTCTGCCGCAGAATGGGCGACAACGCCGAAGCGGACAAGGCACAAGCTGAGATCGACAAGATGAAAGATGCCATCGTCAAGTACGGCTGGGACGGCGAATGGTTCCTGCGCGCATATGACGCTTACGGCAAGAAAGTCGGTTCTAACGAGAACCCCGAAGGCAAGATCTTCATTGAACCGCAGGGCTTCTGCGTAATGTCGGACATTGGCGGCAGGGAATTCACCGAAAAGACCATGGCAAGCATTGACAAGTACCTCGGTACGGAGCATGGTCTTGTTCTCAACAATCCTGCATTTACCAAGTACATTGTTGAATACGGCGAGATCTCCACATATCCCGGAGGTTACAAGGAAAACGCAGGTATTTTCTGCCACAACAATGCGTGGATCATGTGCGCCGCTGCTCATGCGGGAATGGGCGATACCGCATTTGACTACTATACAAGAATTGCTCCCGCATATCAGGAAGATGAGAAGCTGCACAGAACAGAACCTTACGTTTACGCTCAGATGATCGCGGGCAAGGACGCTAAGCGTTTCGGCGAAGCAAAGAACAGCTGGCTCACAGGTACGGCAGCTTGGAACTTTGTGGCAATTTCACAGTATATTCTGGGAATTATCCCATCTTATGACGGATTGAAGATCGATCCGTCTATCCCCAAGGCTTGGGACGGCTACAGCGTTTCCAGATCCTACAGAGGTGCAACATACAATGTTAAGATCGAGAACCCGGACCACGTTTCAAAGGGCATAAAGTCTGTTACGGTGGACGGAAAGGCTATTGACGGCAATATCCTTCCCGTATTTGACGGCGGCGTTCATGAAGTTGTTGCAGTAATGGGCTGATAATTTACAGAAATTTACAAAACGGCAGTCGTAACAGGCTGCCGTTTTCTTTTTCGTCTGTTAAAATTTTTACTCTATCTTTACGGTTTCCTTAACCGTTTTCTTTACGATCTTCCTGTAAAATATAAACATGACCGCATATTACAATTTCGTAATGTTCCGTAATATTAAACGCGCGACTTCTCCGCTCCCGATGTGTATAATTAAATTGCAGTAAAATATTCCCGCTCCGCACAGATATTTGTGCAGTTATTACTATTGACATATACCGCCGTCGCTTGTATAATTGTATTATGCAGATAATACAATGTGATAATTTTGTGAAAACTATTGACAAGGTGAATATTGTATGATATTATATGATATATAATATAGAAAATCTCTATGAAAGGATAAATTGCCATGAAAGCAAAAAAAATCATAATCCCCGCTGCGATAATTGTCGGAGTTGCCGCAATAGGCGGAGGGATCATTGCTCTCGGAAACTCGGCATCGCAGGTGACTTACGCTGAGACTGTCCGTATCGAGCAGAAATCACTTGAGGATAATATTTCCGTAAACGGCACTATAAAAAGTTCCGAGAAGAAAAACGTTTACTCGATGTTAAGCTATCAGGTGGACTCGGTAAATGTTGAGGTGGGCGATGAGGTAAAGAAAGGCGATGTCCTCTGTACGATAAACACAGACGAACTTCAGCAGCAGATCCTCCAGACGGAAAACGACATCGACAACAGCGGCGTTACAAAGGATTACAATATCTCCGATGCGGAACAGCGCTATAACGATGCCCTTGAAAGCTATGAAAACGGCGATACTCTCGCTTCCGCAAAGAATGCCGTGGAACAGGCGGAAAAGAATCTGGAAGAAGCTAAAAGACAGGCTGCAAACGGCAAAGACACAACCCTGCCTTCAAGCGTCCGCAGCGCCGATGCATCGGTGGAAAGCGCAAAAATGAATTATGATAACGCCGTAAAAGCCTATGAGGACGCTGTAAAAGCTCTTGAACCCGAAAATTATTCCGCAGATATGAAAGCTATGAAAGAGTCCCTCGATGAACTCAAAGGCTATCTTGATCTTGAAGTGAACCATAAATACAATAAGGAACTTTCGGAAGCAAAAGGTGCTTTTGAAGCAGCAGAAAAGGAGTACAAAGAAGCAACGGAGACCGAGGGCGAATATGCAGCCGATTACGTTAAGAAAGTAACAGAAGAATACAACGAAAAGAAAGCCGAATATGAGGCTATGGAAAAGAAATACGACCGCGAGACCCTTGAAGATCAGATAAAGTCGCAGCAGACAACTTTCGATTCGGCGGTCGAAAGACTGGAGTCCGCAAGGGACAATGCAAAGAACTCCATGGACAGCGCAAAACTTGCCTATGACAACGCTGTTGCCGCATATGATACTGCCGTAAAGCAAAGCGAGAACACCGAAGAGGACTACAGCGTTTCGATAAAGAACGCCGAGGACGCTCTCAGGACTGCTCAGGATAATTACAATCTTGCAGCACGTCAAGCGGAGTCGGAGCTTTCTTCGCTGAAAAAAGCTGCCGAAAAGCAAAGGACAGTTTCGGGACTCAATGACACTCAGGTGATAATGCTTGAAAATCTTAAAGACAAGCTTGAATATGCCGTTGTCACTGCTCCATGTGACGGCATCATAACGGCTGTAAATGCCGAAGAAGGCGCATCGGCTGTAGGTGCTCTGTTCACTATCGAAAATATAGATTCTCTTGAAATTTCTGCGTATGTGGGAGAATATGACATTCCGTACGTAAAAGAAGGCATGGACGTTGTTATCCGCTGCGATGCCCTCGGCGAAACGGAGTTCAGCGGCAAGGTAACGGACGTTGCTAAAACTCCTGCAGTTTCTTCCGCTTCTCAGGGAACAAATTACGCTGTGGAAGTCAGCATCAGTGACGGCGATGAACGTCTGCTTTCGGGAATGAACGCAAAACTAAAGATAATCAGCAGCAGAAAGGACAATGCTCTTACCGTTACATATGACGCGCTTACCACTGACGAGGACGGAAACGATGCGGTATATGTTGCCGAAAAGGACGAAAACGGCGATTATAAGGCTCGTCTCGTTCCCGTTGAGATCGGTCTGGAAACGGATTACGAGATCGAGGTAATTTCAAGCGAACTGAAAGAGGGTATGTACGTTCTTACCGACACTTCCACAATTATGGACGGCAGCACCGTCATGATAAACGAAGCGGAGGCGCAGGAGGAATGAACCCTATTATTTCCATGAACGGCATCGTCAAAAGCTTTTATATAGGCACGCCCAATGAACTGGAAATTCTTCACGGGCTTAATATAGAAGTCCCCGAGGGGCAGTTCGTTTCCATTGTAGGCGCATCGGGGTCGGGAAAATCCACGCTGATGAACATTATCGGCGCGCTTGACAGACAGACTGCGGGAAGGTACATTCTTGACGGGATAGATATGTCCAAGCAGGACGACTCCGCGCTTTCGGGAATACGGAACAAGAAGATAGGGTTTGTTTTCCAGACGTTCAACCTTATTGCAAGAACTTCCGCCATGAAAAATGTGGAGCTTCCCATGCTTTACGCGGGAGTACGCTCAAAGGAACGGACAAAACGTGCAAAGGAACTTCTGGAAATGGTGGAAATGTCCGACCGTTCCTCACATATGCCGAATGAACTTTCGGGCGGACAGAAGCAGCGTATTGCAATTGCCCGTGCCATGGCAAACGATCCCGCCATAATCCTTGCGGACGAACCTACAGGCGCACTTGATTCCAAAACAGGACGGCTTGTAATGGATATTTTCCACAAGCTTCACAAAGAGCAGGGGAAAACCATTGTCCTCATAACCCACAATCCCGAACTTGCGGAAGAGACCGACAGGATAATCACACTTTCGGACGGAAATATCGTCGGCGACAGAGTTGTTTCGGAGGAGGCGGCTGCGGAATGAATTTAGGCGAAAATATCAAGCTTGCGCTTGCTTCCCTGAAAGCAAACAAAATGCGAGCCGTTCTCACAATGCTGGGAATAATAATCGGCATAAGTTCGGTAATTATGATCGCCACTATGGGAAATATCATGGAAAACAGCGTTATGGATATTTTCAATTCCCAAGGCGGATCGAATCTTGTGGGATTTCAGATAACCATGAAAAGAGATGCCGTCCGCAATTATTATATGGACACCGATCTTATTACCGAAGAAATGGTAGAAAGTGTAAACGAGCGGTTCGCCGATGATATTGATGTAGTTTCAATGTCAGGCGGTTCGGAAAGCGCATCAATGCGTTTCCATCGGGAAGATCTTGATCTGATGGTCTACGGAGTGAATCCCGGCTATATACGCCAGTCAATGACGGAAGTGATTGCGGGAAGGTACATTTCGGAAAAGGATCTTGACAAGCGGGGAAGTGTCTGCGTTATCAGCGACAAGCAGGCAAACAAGCTTTACGGAAGTCCCCGCGAAGCACTTGGAAAGACGCTGTCCTTCAACTGCATGGGTACGGGATACGATCTCACCGTTGTGGGCGTTTATGAATACAAACTCAACGGTCTTATGAGCGCGATGGTAAACATGATGGGCGAGGACTGGAACAACGAGGTGTATATTCCCTACACCACCCTTGCGAAAATGGAAGGCATAAATGAGTCATCATTCTTCTATTTTTACATAAATATCAATAACGGCGTCAACGCGGAAAAATTTGCGTCAAGCGTAAGGGATTACATAAACAACCGTTGGTACCGCGACAATGACAGCATAGAAGTATGGTATCAGACGGGAGAATCCCAGATGTCCATGATGAGTGAAGTTATGGGGATAATTTCCACGGTAATTTCGGTAATTGCAGGAATTTCCCTGCTTGTAGGCGGAATAGGCGTTATGAACATAATGCTTGTTTCGGTAACGGAAAGAACTCGTGAAATAGGCGTCCGCAAAGCGTTGGGAGCGCCCAACGGAGCGATACGGAGCCAGTTCATAATCGAATCGGTGATAATCTGTCTGATAGGCGGGGCGATAGGGATAGTTCTCGGAATACTTCTGGGAAATATTGCGGGAGTCATAATCGGAACTATGGCGTCTCCGTCGGCAGGATCGATAGTGCTTGCGGTAACATTTTCAATGGCGATAGGGGTATTTTTCGGATACTATCCCGCCAATCGTGCGGCAAAGCTTGACCCGATCGAAGCTCTCAGATATGAATGATACTGTATCATGCCCGATGTCCGTGAACGGACGTCGGGCTTTTTTGCGATTTTATCGTTTATTTTGATTTTCCCACTTGATTATTGAAGGCAGTATGTGTTATAATAATATTATATATTTTGACATTTTCTCTTTGGAAGGAGAGTTTCGGATATATGAAAAAATGGCTTATCCGAAAGCCCGACCCGCAGGCGATCGGGAAACTTTCTGAATTTGGCGGTCTGGATCCCCTTTGCGCAGGCGTGCTTGTTTCAAGGGGCTTCGATACCGTTGAAAAAGCCGCAAGATTCTTTAATCAGCATGAGGACAGCGGGGAAAATATCCTTTCCGATCCGTTCCTTATAAAAGATATGCGCGAAGCGGCGGAACTCCTGCGGAATGCCGCCGAAGAAGGCAGGAAGATATGCATTTACGGAGATTATGACTGCGACGGCGTAACAGCCACCGCTATGCTGTATTCCTATCTTGAAAGCCTCGGCAGCGATGTCGTTTACTATATAAACGACAGAAAGACCGAGGGCTACGGTATGTTTGCGGGCGCTGTTGAAAAGCTTGCCGCAGACGGTGTACAGACCATTGTCACGGTGGACAACGGCATTTCGGCTCTGAAAGAAGCGGATCTTGCCGCAGAACTGGGAATTGAACTTATTATAACCGATCACCACAGACCCGGCGAAACCCTTCCGCAGGCGGCTGCCGTTGTGGATCCGCACCGCATTGACGATGTTTCACCGTTCAAGGATCTTTGCGGCTGCGGCGTTGCACTTAAACTTATCGCGGCTATGGAGGACGGCGACTATTCCGTTGCAATGGAGCAGTTTTCGGATATTGCCGCTCTTGCCACTGTGGGAGACATTGTTCCGCTGACGGGCGAGAACCGCGAGATCGTCCGCAGAGGTCTGGAATATCTGAAAAATACCGAAAATCCCGGACTCAGAGCGCTTATGGAAGTTTCGGGAGTAAGCGGTCGGATAAATTCCACGGCAGCAGCGTTTTCACTCGTTCCGAGGATAAACGCTGCAGGGCGCATGGATTCCGCTTTAAAGGCACTGGAACTCCTGCTTTGCGACGATCCCGAAGAAGCATCGGAAAAAGCCGCGGAACTCAACGCTCTTAATATTGAAAGACAAAAGACAGAGAACGAAATTCTCATAAAAGTCCATGAAATGATCTGCGAAGATCCGTCGATACTTTATCAGCGGGTGTTGTTCATTTACGGCGAAGGCTGGCATCACGGGATAATCGGCATTGCAGCTTCAAAACTCTGCGACAGGTTCGGGAAACCCGTATTCATACTTTCGGACGATGGGGAAGAATGTGCCAAAGGTTCTGCAAGAGCGCCCGAGGGATTTTCCGTGTATGAAGCGCTGGCGGCGTGCGCTGATACTCTCACCAAGTTCGGCGGACACAAGGGCGCGGGCGGTTTCTCGCTTTTAAAGGAAAACGTGCAGGCTTTCAACAATGCGCTTCAGAAATACGCGGCGGAAAATTACCCCGAAATGCCTTCCGTTACGCTTATTGCTGATAAAGTCATAACTCCCGAGGAACTGACTGTTGAAAATGTTTCGTCACTTTCGCTTCTGGAACCCTGCGGCGAAGGGAATCCCGCTCCCTGCTTTGCAATGCTTTCGGCAAGGATAGCCAATATCATACCCCTTTCGGAAGGCAGACATACAAAACTTATGCTTGCATACGGGAACAAGACCATCGCGGGACTGCTTTTCGGAATGAGGACTGCGGAACTTCCCTATAAGACGGGAGATATGCTGAATCTGCTTGTTTCCCCCGAAGTAAACGTTTATAACGGCAATACTTCGGTAAATGTACGGATAATCGACCACCGCGCCGCAGGGGTAAATCAGCAGAAATATCTTGCGGCAAAAAATACATATGAAAGTTTTAAACGCGGAGAACGCATAAATGCGGCTGTTCTCCCGCATATGCTGCCTGACAGGAACGAACTGGCAGCTGTTTATACACACATTCCGAAAAGCGGAAAGACGTCCTTTGACGCGGTTTTCGGAGAGGTATGTTCCGAAACGCTGAATTACTGCAAATTCCGCATTGCCCTTGACGCGTTTACGGAATTAGGACTGATAAAGACGGACATCTGCTCCGAAATTATAGAACTTGTTCCCGCATCGGGCAAGGTGGATCTTATGGATTCACAGATACTTTCGGAACTTAAAAATATGATAACTGCGGTATAAAATTAACAAAAAAATTAGCGAAAAGGAGAGGAACGCCATGCTTAACAAGCCGGAAACAGTTTATACAATAGACGCGCTTATCCAGAAAATTCTCAACGAAGAAAAACAGTATGATCTGAGCAAGATCGTTTCCGCATATGAATTTGCGGCAAAAGCCCACGCAAATCAGGTGCGTTCCTCGGGAGAACCGTACATCACACACCCGCTGGCGGTGTCGTTCATTCTCCTTGAACTGGGAATGGACACCGATACTATCTGCGCGGCTATGCTCCATGATGTTGTGGAGGACACGGACGTTACTCTGGAAGAGATACGCAAACGTTTCGGGCAGGACGTTGCCATGCTTGTTGACGGCGTTACAAAATTGGGCAAGATCCCGCTTTTCACAAAAGAGGAACAGCAGGCGGAAAACGTCCGCAAGATCCTGCTTGCAATGTCGCAGGACATAAGGGTCATTATCATAAAGCTCTGCGACCGTCTCCACAATATGCGGACTCTGCATTACCGCCCCGCACACAAACAGCGGAACACGGCTCTTGAGACCATGAACATATACGCGCCTATTGCACATCGTCTGGGAATGCGTACCATCAAGGACGAGATCGAGGATCTGGCGTTCCGCTATCTTGACCCGTATGCTTACAGCGAGATCGAGCAGATGCTCAGTATCCGCAGCGACAAGCGGGAAGCGTTTATCGACTCCATAAAGCAGCAGATCTCGGAACGTTTCGCGGAGGAAAATTTTGCAAAGCCGCCTACGATAGAAGGACGGGTAAAATCCATTTACGGCATTTACAAAAAGGCGTTCATGCAGAACAAGAGCATTGACGAAATTTATGACAAATACGCGGTAAGGATAATTGTTGACACTGTCAATGAGTGTTACAACGCGCTTGGAATTATCCACGATATGTTCAAGCCTATCCCAAACCGCTTCAAGGACTATATTGCCACGCCAAAGGCAAATATGTACCAATCCCTGCACACCACCGTTATCGGTCGGGAAGGTATTCCCTTTGAAGTGCAGATCCGCACATGGGAAATGCACCACACCGCAGAATACGGTATCGCTGCACACTGGAAATACAAAGAGGGCATAAGCGGCAAAGACAAGCTTGAAAACCGCCTTGCGTGGATAAGGCACATTATTGAAGCACAGAAAGAAACGGACGACGTTGAGGAGATCGTCCGCACCATCAAAAGCGACCTTGCCCCCGAGGAAATTTTCGCGTTCACGCCGAAAGGCGACATGGTGACTCTGCCAAGCGGTTCTACAATAATAGATTTTGCATACGCTATCCACACCGAAGTGGGGAACAAAATGAAAGGCGCGAAAGTTGACAGCAAGCTGGTTTCCCTTGACTATCAGTTAAGCACGGGCGAAATTGTGGAAATAATCACTTCCAAAGACCCCGACCACGGACCCAACAGGGCTTGGCTGGACATATGCAAGACCAACGAAGCAAAATCCAAAATACGCTCTTGGTTCAAGAAAGAACGCCGCGAAGAGAACATCATAAAGGGCAAGGAAGAAGTAGAAAAGGAGCTGAAACGGAACTTTATACGGGTTCCCGAAGAGGATCTTGCGGACTTCTTCTCGGAGGACATGAAGCGGCACAACTGCGCGACTCTGGACGATTTCTATGCGGCTGTAGGTTACGGCGGAGTTATTCTTTCCCGCATGATACAGCGCTTAAAAGACAAGTACAACAAATATTACAGTCAGAACGAAACGGAGGTCAAGCCGTTCGTTCCTCGGAAAAATCCCACAGGCGTTATTGTGGACGGTCAGGAGAATGTTCTTGTTAAATTCTCCCAATGCTGCAATCCTGTTCCCGGGGACGATATAGTCGGTTTCATAACCCGCGGGCATGGTGTTTCCATACACAAAAAGGACTGTGAGAATTACGTCAAGGCTGTGCAGTCGGGAATTGAGCCTGAACGCTGGGTAACTGTACACTGGGGCGACACGCCCGCAAGCGGAAGTTCGCCCATGTACAAGGTCACGCTGGACATTGTTTCCAGTGAAAATATCCTGCTTCTTGCGGACGTTTCGCGGACTCTGGCGGATATGCACATTCCCGTTTCGGAAATTTCCGTCAAGGAGCTTAAAAACGGCAACAGCAGCATTTTTGTAACCATTAGCACGGCGGGAGTTTCTCAGCTTGAAAATATAATCTCCAAGATAAAGAAACTTCCGAAAGTTATCAGTGTTGACAGAACGTAAATTCAATGCGTAATGCTTAATTCGTAATTCGTAATTATAAATAAAATTTATTTTTTTAACGTTTTATTTCGTGTTATTGAAAATTTTTTGACACATAATTACGCATTACGCATTACGAATTATGAATTACAAAAAGGGTGTTTATTTTATGAAGATCAAAAAAATTTTTACTGCGGGGATGTTTGCGGTAAACAGTTATATTGTAATTTCGGACGCTGGGAATGCCGTGCTTATTGACGCTCCCGAGGGCGCGGAAAAAATTCTTTCCGAAATAGAAAACAGCGGCGCAAAGCTTCAAAAAATACTTTTGACTCACGGGCATTGCGACCACATCGAGTCACTTGCGGAAATCGCGGAAAAGACAGGCGCGGAAGTTTTCATTCACAAATTTGACGCGGGAAAACTTACGGACGATTACGAAAATTTATCGGAGTATTTTTCTATGTATCTTGACGCTCCCGCACGGCATTTTGAAAACGCAAAGACCGTTTCGGACGGGGATATCATAACGCAGGACGAGCTGAAATTCCGCGTTCTGCACACTCCGGGACACACAAGCGGAAGCGTTTGCTATATTATTGATGATGTTATGTTCAGCGGGGACACGCTTTTCCGCGATTCCATAGGCAGGACGGATATGCCTGACGGGAATTATTCCGTGCTTGCTAAAACTCTTGAAATGCTGACGGAGATCCCCGAAAATTATCGCGTTCTCCCCGGGCATAACGAGGAAACCGACTTAAAGCGGGAAAAGGCAAATAATCCGTTTTTAAACGGAAATATGTTTGACTTTTAAAGGAATAACAAAATGGTAATTGCATTTATAGGAAATGATTTTAAATATGAAATTGAAGCGGTGACAAAATTATTTCTGCCGCTGCAGAATTTTGAATTTCTTTTTGAGGAAATTCCCGAAAATGCGGATAATTTCTGCATTGTAAAGCGTGAAAAAATTCCGGAGGGATATTTGCTTTCCGTTAATGTTCTGCTGAACGGCGAAAAGCGGGAAATTTCCCAAAACGAAAGCGGGGAATTTTCCGACGAAAAGGACGAAGCTGTCCTTTGCCAAAGCCTTTATAAAATTTTAAACGAATTAACGGGAATTACTCCGCCTTGGGGCTGTCTTACGGGGATCCGTCCCGTGAAAAAAGTAAATAAACTTCTTGACGATGGAAAAACAAAAGCGGAAATTTTCAGTATTTTAAAGGAAAAATATTTCGTTTCGGACGAAAAGGCGGAGCTTGCTTTCAGGACTGCACTTGCCCAGTCAAAGGCTTTGAAAATGCTTGACAAGCGGTCGTTTTCGCTGTATATTTCAATTCCGTTCTGCCCGTCGCGGTGCAGTTACTGTTCATTTGTAAGCCATTCAATTGAAAAACCCGAAGCAAAGAAGCTTATTGTTCCCTATGTGGACAAGCTTTGCAAGGAAATCAAGGAAATTTCGCTTATTGCAAAACAGCTTGAACTTCGGCTCGATACGATCTATATCGGCGGAGGAACTCCGTCGGTACTTTCGGCGGAACTTCTTGAAAAATTGATGGTTTCGGTCAAAAAAAGCTTTGACATTTCAAAAATTCGTGAATATAATGTAGAAGCAGGGCGTCCTGATACAATTACCGAAAAAAAGCTTGAAATTATCCGCAATTTCGGAGCAACGAGAATTTCGGTAAATCCCCAGACAATGAACGACAGCGTTCTTGCGGCTGTGGGCAGGAAACATTCCGCACAAGACGCGGAGGAAGCTTTTAAAGCGGCTCGGAAACTCGGGTTCTGCAATATTAACATGGACACTATCGCGGGACTTCCCACCGACACTTTACAGGGCTTTGAACATACCATTGAAACGCTTTGCAGACTTGACCCCGAAAGCATAACCATTCACACGCTGACGGTAAAAAGAGCGTCGCGGCTGTTTTCGGAAAAGGACGGCATCACCGATAACAATATCGGGGAAATGGTGCGATACGGGCAGAAAAAACTGCTTGATGAGGGGTATGTCCCCTACTACCTCTATCGGCAGAAAAATACCGTGGAAAATCTCGAAAATGTCGGATTTGCAAAAGAGGGTCAGGAGTGCCTCTACAACATTTATATAATGGAAGAGGCACAGACGATCCTTGCAGCAGGCGCGGCGGGTTCTACAAAACTTGTGAACACAGACAGCGGGAAAATTGAGCGTATTTTCAATTACAAATTCCCCTATGAGTATATTTCACGCTACGAAAAAATGATGGAGAAAAAAGCGGGTATCACGGAATTTTTCAATAATTTATCGGAGTAAAAAATGGATAAGGACGAACTTATAAAATATGTTTCGGAGGAATATGATATTTCCCCCGAATATCTCTGGGAAAGCACTCCAGACGCTTTTGTTTTCAGGCGGAAAAACAACCGCAAATGGTTTGCGGTTGCAATGGAAATTTCAAAAAACAAACTCGGGCTTGACAGCGGTGAAAAGGTTTATATTCTTGATGTGAAATGCGATCCGCTGATGCTTGGTTCATATCTTGAACAAGAGGGATTTTTCCGTGCATATCATATGAACAAGGAAAAGTGGCTGACCGTTCTTTTGGACGGTTCGGTGAACCGCGAGGATATTATTTCCGTACTGGCATTAAGCTATGAACTTGCGGATAATAAAAAGAAAAAGCGTACATAATTGTAATTAAAATAAACTATGCGGAAAATTCCGCAAAATATATTAAGGAGGAAATTTTTATGGCATTTAATTTTGAAGATCTCAAAGCGGGGGCAAAGGATATTTTAGACAAAGCCGCCGTAAAAGCAAATGAAGCTATCGACTATTCCAAGACACAGATCGACAGGGGACAGCTCCGTGCAAAGATCAAGGAAGAATACTGCAAACTTGGCAAGATCTGCTATGATATGCACGATGCGGGCGACGACAGAACAGGCGAAATGAAGCAGATAATAAGCATTATCAAAGACCTTAAAACCAAGCTTGAAGAAGCCGATTCTGCCGTTAATGCCAAGAAAACCAAAGAATGCAAATTCTGCGGAACTGCAAATGACGCGGTAAATGTTTACTGCTCAAAATGCGGCGAAAAACTATGAAGAAAAACGAATTATATCAGATTGAAATAACAGGCATGACCGCCGAGGGAAACGGCGTCGGACGCGCGGAGGGTATGGCGGTTTTTATACCCCATACCGCCGTGGGCGACGTTATTTCCTGCAAAATTGTCAAGGTCTGCAAAAATTACTGTTACGGGATAATTGATAAAATTATCACGCCGTCGGAAAGCCGTTCCGACAGTGACTGTCCCGTTTCGGAGAAATGCGGCGGCTGCACTTTCCGCCATATAAAGTATTCCGCCGAGCTTGAAATTAAGGACAAGCTTGTGCGGGACGCTTTTTTTCGTATCGGCGGATTTGAAAATATCCCCTTTGAAAACATCTGCGGCGGCGAGGAAAATTTCTACCGCAACAAAGCACAATATCCCGTTTCCGAAATTGACGGGAAAGCTGTCTGCGGATTCTATTCAAAGCGAAGCCACCGCGTTGTGCCTTTTACAAAATGCAGATTGCAGCCCGAAATTTTCGGGGAAATTGCGGAATTCTGCCTTGAATTTGCAAACAACAAAAAAATTCCCGCTTATAATGAAGAATTCCAAAGCGGGATGATCCGGCATATTTACATACGCCGCGGCTTCCATTCGGGAGAGATAATGCTCTGCATTGTGGTAAAGGGCAAAAGCAGGATAAACGATCTTTACACCCTTGCAGAAAACGCAATTAAAAGGTTTCCCGAAATCAGATCGGTAATTTTAAATATCAATCCCGCGAAAACAAATGTAATTCTTGGAGAAAAAAATATTACTCTTGCAGGGGAAAACGGAATTACGGATATTCTTTGCGGAAAAAAGATAACCCTTTCGCCTATGTCTTTCTATCAGGTAAACACTTTGCAAGCGGAGAAATTATATTCGCAGGCTGTTTCCTACGCGGAACTTACGGGCGGCGAGACTGTTCTTGACCTGTACTGCGGAGCGGGAACTATAGGACTTGCATTTTCGGAAAAAGCGGGAAAAATAATCGGCTGCGAGATAGTTCCCGAAGCTGTGGAAAATGCAAGGGAAAACGCCGCGGCAAACGGCGTGAAAAATGCGGAATTTTTCTGCGGAGATGCGGGAAAAATTGCAAAAAAATTTGCGGACGAGGGAATTTCTCCCGATATTGCGATCATTGACCCGCCGAGAAAAGGCTGTGACGTTCTCACACTGGACAGCCTTATAAGAATGTCCCCAAAAAAGATAGTTATGATCTCATGCGATCCTGCCACCGCCGCCCGCGATGCAAAGTATCTTTCGGAAAACGGATATTTTCCGCAAAAAGCAAGGGCGTTTGATCTGTTTCCGCGGACGGGACACGTTGAGTGCGTGGTGTTGATGTCAAGGACATCTTGTATATAGTTATTACGTGCTGCACAATATATTGTATTTTTAGACAAACAGCAGATTAAAACAGCCTATCTGTCATTCGGTTTATCGAGTGATATATTTAGGCTAAATTAAAACCTTAGAAAGGAGTGCCTGAAGTGGAATCAAAGATATTCTATATACCAGCTAAGCCGGATAAGATCGTAAAGAATGTAGGTATATATTGCCGCGTCAGTACGTCTGAAAAGGACCAGTTGAATAG
>CANQTP010000047.1 GCA_947626755.1 uncultured Clostridia bacterium | reverse complement strand
ATCTTTTTTGTCGTGCATAGTTGGTGACCCGTACGGGAATCGAATTGAGCAAATGCCTTTTTGCAAGTTATCAAAAAGTGCATCAAACGACGTAAACAAGCCAAATTACAATAAGATACAACAATCAAATTATTCTGCTTTTTCGCAAGTTTTTGTAACTTTAGCGGACAAATAGCGGACAACAATTATGACATACTCCTATATAAATTTAGGCCTGTTCGGCAGTTTTTACGAACAGGTTTTAATATTTTACGGAAGAAAATATTTTCTGCTTTTCTTCTCTCCGTTTGGTACAATAAGTCCGGATTTGACCATTTGTGAAAATAATTTCTTTATTGATGAATCTTTTAATCCTGTTAATTCGCAGGCTTCTTTGTTGGTGATACTTCCTCTTTCTTTAATATATAAAATGATTTTTTCTTTGCGTTCATCAAAATTTATCGGCACTTTGTCGGTATTTATCGGTATTTTATCGGTATTTTCAGATGTGTTTAACGGTATTTCTACTTTAAATACATCATCCTCAAACATGATCGGTTCACAGCTTGAGTAAATTTTTGTATATTTATAAAGATTGCGCACACCGGATCCTAACTCGTCAGCCCTGCCGATATTGTTGAAAAAGTTAGCTATTATCGGATTTTTGGGGAAAGGTGTAAAATTTTCCGCACTTATGCGTCCATAATGGTATGTTTTGTTTGCATTTTCAGTGATTATCCGATCTTTTTCAATTACGATTCTGGCAGGAAACGGGCTTGAATATTCTCTGTGCATAAGAATATTGCTTACTATTTCACGGGCAATGACACTTCTCACATCTACACGCTGAGTTCCGTCAAGATAGAATTTGTCGTCAATATGCCGGCATATAAAGTTTATCAGTCTTTCATAACTGTCGATCAGATTAGTGCGAACATCATCACGATCGTCATAACGGTCTATGTTGTTTTCACGATAGATCGCATCTGTTCTGTAAGCAGGCAAACAGGATCTTATTGTTTCGTCCTTTCCAAAAAGAAGAACTGCCGCAAGATTAAAGCCCTCAATACCGCTTGAATAATCACGTTCATATAATCCTGCACTGCGGAATATTTCCATATCATCCATACCGAGCCACGGGTGATCGGCATTTTTACTTTTTGCAAGTTTGCGGACTTGTTCCATAAGTGACATATTCATATCATTGATCGTCAGATATTGAAATATTTTCTTTTCGGTAAAATCCGTCTGCTTACGTAGGTAAAGTTCTGACATCTGAGTAGTATTGTTACTTATATTAACATCAGCATCTCCTATGCGGTCATAGGTTATTTTACTGCAATTGTGAACCAGAGAACTTTTCGGCACATACACATATAAAATGATTTTACCGTCTATTTCATATTCTTCTGTCGAAAGATACAATGCAGGTGAAATTTTCTGAGAATTGCTGAGCATGTTTGAAAAGTTTTTTCGCATATCCTTGACGCAATTCGGATTTATTCCTATAATTTCTCCGCTGTCCGAAACGCCCATAAAAATGTGTCCGCCAAAACGGTTTGAAAATGAACATACAGTCGGATAAACGTCCGATGATATTTCATTTTTACATTCTTTAAACTCTATTGTTACACCCTCACCCTGAGATATGAGGTCAAGCAGCATTTCTTTGGTCATAATATTTCTCCCAAATTCTATATGTTTTATTAAATACTATTATATCATATATTGTAATAATAGTCAAATGTGACAATATTATTCATATAAAATCTGATATATTTAATCAGCTCTTTTCAATGAATTATATATTTCATCGGTAAATATACCGAGAACTTCATGTTTTATATCATCATCTTCTAACAACAGTGAGAAGAAATCCTGATTTTGTTCCAGTCCTTCGATCAAAGCATCATCAATATTATCAAAGTAGGAAAACTCAAATTCCTTGACAGAATTGTTCTTTGCGCTTGCTTTCAGCTTGTCGGATTTCATAAGAATATCCCTGATCTGAAGCATTGCTTTGACAGCAACATCACTGTCATAAGATTTTCCTGTCCGAGCGTTTATTGATGCGATGATCTCCGAAAGCCTTTCTTCTTTTGCAGGTGTTAACCCCAAACTTTCTGCTGACGGAAGTTTTATGATCGGATTTGCTGAAATGTCAGACGTTGTATGTTCGTCCTGCTTTTTCTGAACGAATTGAGTTGCTTTGATTTTTCCGTCAAGATCATATCCGCTGCCGGAATGTTTGATATTTATGTGTGCAAGCAGAAGTATGATATAATTATATTTTTTATGAAGTTCTATATCCTCAAAGCATGATACCTGTATCATAAATTCATAGAATCTTACAAAATGACGAAGTTCAATTACTATTTCGTGCTGCTTTTCAATGTCATAATGTTCTATCAGTTTTTGAGATTTTTCAAGACAGAAATTTATCTTTTTCTTATCGGCAGACGTTACTTTTTCCTTATAAAGGATCTCATTGACTTTATCTATATCATCGGGATCAATAAGCGCATAGGAATCTATCTGCGATTCAAGATCGTAAATCGCTTCGGGAGTTACCGAATTTGAAAGCAGTGTAGTGGTATAATACGGAGCAAATGCGTTGACAATATCTTCGTAACTGTTTACAAAATCCAGTATAAAAGTCTTTTTCTCAAATGGCGGACAAGTTCTGTTAAGCCGCGAAAGTGTTTGCACAGCATTTACGCCGCTAAGTTTTTTCATAATATACATAGCGCAAAGCTTTGGCTGATCAAAACCTGTCTGATACTTATTTGCTACAAGCAGTACCTGATAATCGTCTTTATCAAATTCTCTTGTGAGCCGTTCTTCCGGAAAGCCGTTTATTCCTGCTTCCGTATATTCCGTGTCATCATCGGGAAGTTTTACTTTTCCGGAAAACGCAACAAGCGCATGGATACCTTTATATCCCTTTTTATCACAATAATCTTTGAACGCCTGACAATATTTTACCGCAGCCTGCCGCGAAGATGTGATGACCATAGCTTTTGCCTGTCCTCCGAGCTCGTGCATAACTGTTGTGCGGAAATGTTCAACGATTACTTCGATACGCTGAGATATGTTTGTTTCATGCAGTTCAACAAAACGCGCAATTTGCCGTTTTGCGCTGGCAGTCCGGATCTTCGGATCGTCCTTTATAGCTTTATTTATTTGATAGAAAGTCTTGTATGTGACATAATTCTGCAAAACATCAAGTATGAATTTTTCCTCAATAGCTTGTTTCATGGAATACAAATGAAACGCTTTCCTTTGTCCCTTTTCGTTTACAGAACCAAAAAGCTGAAGTGTAGTCGGCTTTGGAGTTGCTGTAAACGCAAACATAGATACATTGCTTTGTTTGCCGTTCTTTGTAATTTCGGCGGTAATTGCATCTTCAATGTCAAGATAAGTATCATCGCCTGAACCAAGAGAACTTGTGACCGCTGCCATATCTTTTCCGGCAGTGGAGGAATGTGCTTCATCTATAATTACTGCAAACCGTTTGTTGTTCAGTCCTTTGACATTATCGACAATATACGGGAATTTCTGTATCGTGGTGGCAATGATCTTTGTATTTCCTTTAAGTGCTTTGGCAAGATCGGCAGAACCGCATTTATCGTCCATAACACGAATAAACCCTGATTTATGCTCCATTCCCATTATTGCAGTCTGCAATTGCCTGTCAACCACAACTCTGTCGGTCATAACGATAACATTGTCAAATATTATCTTATTATCCTTATCATGTAATGTAGCAAGCCGATATGCAAGCCATGCGATCGTATGCGTTTTCCCCGAACCTGCACTATGCTGAATAAGATAATTCATAGATGTCAGCTTAACTTTAACATCGTCAAGAATTTTTCTTACAGCATCTAACTGATGATAACGGGGGAAAATAACGTTTTCTTTTATCTCGTTCTTACCCGTGATCTCGTTTTTCTTTTCTGATGTCTGAATAATAATATATTTTGAAATAAGATCAAGTATAGAATCCTTTGTCAGAATGTCGTCCCACATATAATGTACGGGGTGATCCGTTTCACACGGCGGATTTCCTGCGCCGGTGTCAACACCGTTTCCTGTACCCTGATTGAATGGCATAAAATATGTATCTTTACCATTAAGTTTTGTTGTCATATATACTTCGCGCAAGTCCATAGCGAAATTTACAAGCGTTCCCGCCTTAAAAAGGAACAGTCTTGACTTAGGATCACGTTCTGTGCGGTACTGATATATTGCATCAGTGACAGACTGTCCCGAATTATTGCATTTCAATTCAATAGAAATTATTGCAAAACCGTTCAGGAATATGACAAGATCAATGCGTTCCTTATCATTTGCCCATACTTCTTCCATTACCGAAAAGCGGTTCTGCTCATATTTTTTAACAAGTTCTTTATTGAAATCCGTTGCAGGCTTTGTATACATAAGCTCTATCTTATGATTTGCAAGTTCAACGCCGTGTTTAAGAACATTCAACAGACTTCCTCTTGTTTTTGTACACTCGGAGTTAATATATGAAATTAGAGTCTCTTCCGTTCTGTCATTATAAATTTTGGTAAGTGCTTCCATAGTGTCGGGCTGAGTGTCATTAAGGAATCCTAACAGCATTTCGCGGTCAATTGCAAACCTGCTGTCAAAATCCTTTGCGTTTCTTATTATGTACCCGTTTTTATCGTGAAGAACGGATAACAGTTCTTTTTGATATTCTTTTTCAGTTAGTATATTGTTCATAGGTTGCTCTCCTTTATAACAAACTGTATAACTCAATCATATGATATAACATACAGAATAATTTAATACAATCAGCTCTTGTTATATCATCATAATTGTACATATTATGTGCTAACCAATGTCTGTTTATTGACGATGGTATATTTCCATTTTGTTTATCTTGCCAATTGCTATCATCAAAAAATTTTAATAAAGCAAAAGATAATGGAATTAAAATTCTTTTTTGATTATCAAAGCAAACATCGTGCTTTATTGATTTAAAAAAATCAATTGTAGCTTCTCCTCGCTTATTATCTTGGGCAGATTTGTTGTAGGGAAAATCACTGGTAAAATATGTTCCACTAAAATTATCTTGTATAATTTTCCCATAGCATTTCCAACATTGGCTTACATTTTCAGAACTGGGATTTGTTTTCAAAAATTGATTTATGCTTGTTGAGTCTATAAGACCTGCAAGTAATACAGCACTTGAAAAATATTCATGCTTTAAGTAAAGCTCAAAGATTAAATCGAGTTTGCTTTTATCAGAATCAGAAAGATGTCTTTGAATTAGAACTGTTAATGCTTCTATCTCTCTTTCAGTAAAGCAATCGGATAACTTCTCATCTATTGTGTTTATAGGAACATTATTTTTTATATCTGCGAGTACATTACCAAGTTTAATATCTCTTTCTTTCCATTCAGGCAAGCACCAGCCTATTTCACCCCAACAGGCTTTTATATAAACTAAATGTGCAGTTACTGCTTCGGAAATGATATTTATTTTGTTTTTACCCGTCAAATCAAGTTCTTGTTTCCATTCTTCAACTTTTGTTTCAATGCTACTCTCACTATTTATTAGATAATTTAAAAATAAGCTATTCATTGGTTTCTTTAACATCTTTATTAACCTCTCTCTTTCCCGTCACATATTCAAAAATAAGTGATTTTTTGTATTCTTCAAGTGTTTCTATTTGTTTTTTCTTTTCTGAAATCAAACTGTCAATTTCAGCACATTTGTGGTCAAGATAGTCGGCAATTTTTTGTTGTTCTTTAATGTTAGGATATGGCACTGAAATAAGCTTGAATTCTGACGAATATGTTCTCCATCTCATTAACATAATTCCTTTGCCATATTTGAAACATTCTCCGGCTATTCCCTTTGTCCTTAGAACGTAATGGAAAAAATGAGGAACAACTTTTTTTAAATCAGGCATATATACATCATATGCAGGGCTTGTAACTCCTTCATAATTTGAAATTCCTATTGCGCCCATCCATGCCAGAATAATATTAACAACAATATCATTCTTTTTTACAATCTTATATCCTTCGGCGGTTACAGCTTTATTTCCTCTTTCTTCTTGTTCACCATGTGGGAAAATACCTATATCAGTATATAGAGACAATAATTGCACTTCATCTAATGTCTTATAATTTCTTTCATTTCTCAGGTGAAATATTCTTCCTATTTTAACTGTATCCCAATGTTCAGGAATATCACCTATCCATGAGATTCCACTATCTTTCATTGGGACATTTCTATCTAGCCCCTTTGTGACGGCTTCCGTTATAACAGACTGCTTGTACTCTTCAAGAGTTTCAATCTGTTTTTGAATATCAGAAATAATAGAACCTATTTCGGTACATTTGTGGTCAAGGTAAGAAGCAATAAGATTTTGCTCATAAACAGGTGGAAATACAATATAAGCGTTCTTGATCAATTGCCTGTTCAAAATCGGAGCGCCATAAATATTTATGTTTGCACTATATTCAATTAGAGATGATGAATACTTCAAAAATTCTATACAAATATCATTTGTAGGAAAGAAACAAGCAATAGCTTCATTTGCAAAAAGCTGTCTATCAGTTATGGCAACTTGTCCGACAGATAGCTTAAAACTATAAAATAAACAGCCAGATGGATAAACTTTTCTATATGTTTCTTTCACATAATTTTGACTTATTAAAGAAGATGTCGGGCATATAACTTTGCCGTCCTTCAAATCTGAAATAGTTGCCCATTCATAACCATTTTCGTCAAGGTAATATTCTGAATTTGATGTACTTGGTGTAAACCCTGTTTCAAAATAATATTCATCTTTAATACGAATAATTTTCCAATTTTCAGGAATAATCCCTATCCACTTAACTCCACTATCTTTCATTTTACGCATTATTGTCCACCGTCCTATGTTTCTTGACAAATCTCATTATCGCCACTGTAAGTATGCAGAGTATTGCTGTTCCTGCAACACTTCCGGTTATCATCAGAATGATTTGCCAGTTTGCAGTAACAAAGTAGTATGCCTGAATTACTTTATAGGTTATAAACCATATTATACAAAACATAAAAAATCTTATAACGTAATGGAAGAAAGAGCCTGATGTTCTACCATTAATAAAACCAATATCGTACATATCTCCTACTTTGCTATATGCGATTTTATAGGCGATACTATCTATAATTAAAAGTATTAAATATTCATAAATGGGGTGTATAGGCAGACCGAGAGGATCAGTCAATGTTTCAAATAAAAATTTAAAAATGTTTCTCATAAGAACTCCTTTCATTAATCAAATAACCTTGCAACTCTTTCGTTTACCGACTTTTCCAGTTCAAGAAAAGTCTGTTTCAACTCCTCACTGGGTTTAGGCTGTTTATATTTGTAAAAATATCTTGTAAACGGTATCTCCGCGCCCGTCTTGATAACAGGGGTACTTTTGCTGAGGTCTTCCTCAAAAAACCACTGCGCGTCCGGCACATGGGGCAGGACTTCACGAGCCATATAATCTTCAATATTTTCTTCAAATTTTACTATCTCCGAATCCTTTGTTTCTTTGTCATAGATAATATTGCCGTGTTTGTCCCGCTGGATTTCTGCGGACTTGTCCATTACCGAAAGCCCGTTTGCGATCTTGTCAAGCAATTTTTTGTCAATGTCTATACCTGCAAGAATTTTTTTCAGAACAGGCATAAACGCTTCGGGAGAAAGATATTTTTCATCGGAAATATTTTCATTCAGCACGGACAGTATCTTATCATATACAATTTGATTATTGCGGTATGATCCAAGTTTTTTCTCATCTTTTCCCGAAAGTTCTTCCGCATTTTCAAGTTCCGCTGCCTTTGCTTCATCATAAAGCGAAGAAAGCGAACCTTTTGACAGCATATTATTGATACGTTCTTCCGTGACCGCATAACTTCTTTGCAAAGGCTGCATGACCGTGTATTCACGGTAAATAAATTCCGTGTTCGGATAGATTTTGCAGTATTCGTTTTCTTTAAAATCCGCATACAGCTTTGTAATGGTGCTGCGGTCTTCCGGACTTATCTCGTTTTTCTTATTGCCGAGAGCCTTGCGGAGCTTATGAAAGATCGTTCCTGCATCAATAAGTTGGATCTTGCCTTTGCGTTCCTTGCGCTTGTTTTTGGACAAAACCCATATATATGTAGCAATACCCGTGTTATAAAACAGATCTGTCGGCAGTGCGATGATAGCTTCTATCAGGTCATTTTCGAGAAGATAGCGGCGGATCTGACTTTCACCCGAAGATGTACCGCCGGAAAACAGGGGAGAAGTGTTTTCTATTATAGCGGCTCTGCCGAGTTTGTTGTCCATTTTGTTAATGGCAGACTGGATAAACAAAAGCTGCATATCGCTTGAACTCGGAAGTCCTGCGCCAAAGCGACCGTCAGATCCCTTTTTATATTCATCTTTTACTGCTTTTTCAACACCGTCTGCAGCATCTTTGCCGCCCCACGGCGTACCGAACGGCGGATTTTCAATTACAAAACGCATCTGTCTTTCGGCAAAACAGTCTGCTTTCATAGTGTCCTGCAAGCGGATATTTTCAGTGTTCTGTCCTTTTATAAGCATTTCCGCAACGCACATTGCATAGGATTCCGGATTTATCTCCTGCCCAAAAAGCCGTATATTTGCCGTTGGGTTATATCGATGAATAAAATTATATGATGTCGAGAGCATACCGCCTGTTCCGGCAGCCTGATCGAGTATGGTTATCTCTCTGCTGTCGTCAAAAATATCGTCACAGCCTTCCGCAAGCAGGATATTTACCATTAATTTAATAATATCCCTGCCTGTATAGTGGTCGCCGGCTTCGGCATTTTCTGAAAATCTTCTTATCAGATCCTCGAAAATATATCCCATTTTAACGTTGTCAATTGTCTGAGGATCAAGATCAAGTTCCGAAAAAGCGTTTACTACTGAGAATAAGCGGTTATTCTTATCCATTTTGTCGATTTGCTTATCGAAATCAAGACTTTTGATAATATCCTGCACATTTGAAGAAAATCCGTCAATGTAGTTTCTGAAATTTACAGCAAGATGTTCCGGATCGTTGACAAGTTCAGCAAGCGTATATTCACTTGTATTGAAAAATTGAAATTTGGAAATACGGCACATAGCCTTTGTGGGGTATGACGGATTTTCCTTATATTTTTTCAGAACGGCTTTTTTCGTTTTTTCAAGCGCACATTCAAAACGGCGAATGATCGTCATAGGAATGATAACGTCCTTGTACTTATCGCTCTGATATGTACCTCTTAATTTATTTGCGATTGACCATATAAAATTGACTTCGGTCGAAACATCTATCGGGGTATCGTCCCACATTACATCAATTTTTTGCTTGCTCATTTGTAAAACTCCTTTACATCAAAATCGGGTTTAAGGTCGTTCGGTGATACGATTTTCATTTTGCCGCCGAACTGAAACAGCCAACCCCAGAACGGCGGACTGATCTGTACGGTGACTTCTATTTTAAGTTTATCCGACTCAGAACGTTGGATCTTTGCTTTTTCTCCGAATTTATCGTAGACCGCACCTAAAAGTTCAAACGGAAATTCAAGTGTAACTGTTTCGGCGTTACCATTATACATTTTAAAAACCTGTTCAGTATAGTTTTCCATTTTTCGCTTTTTGATCTGAGCCTCGTCGCAAACGGGCGTTTCTTCAATTTCTACCATGTCCATACGGTCAACGCGATAATTTGTATTATTTTGATATTTCTGATTGTAAGTTACAAGATAATAATTATCCTCATTGTAAACAAGAGCAATAGGATCGGCAATGTATCTCTTTTTATCCTTGCGGTAGACACGTCCGGCATTTTCGTCAAGATCAAAATAGTAAAATGAGATCTGCCGTTTCTGCTTAACGGCTCTTTCGATTTGTTCTATATTTTCAAAAATGCTTTCATTTGAATGTTTGTGATTGTTATAGAAAATGATGTTTTTCAAAACTATCTCTTGTTTGCGCATACCAACTTGAGCAACAAGCTTGTCAACAAGTGCTTCTGTTTTATCGTCTGTAATGAAATTTGCCGCTTGGACAGCATCTATCAGTATTTTGATCTCAGCTAAGGAAAGCTGTTTATTGTCATAATAGTAAGCATTTTTTCTTCCGATAGTAGTTTTAACAACATCAAATCCGGTTTCGGATAGCTGTTCCATGTCCTTGTATAAAGTTCTTCGGTCGCAAGTAATGCCATTCAAGCCAAGATAGTAAATTATTTGATTTGTTGTAAGAGGTTTCTCAGGTGATGACTCTGTTTTTAAGTAATCAATGATCCGGAGCATTTTCATTTTTTGGTTATTTTCTCCCATTATCTTCCTCTCCAAAAGTTAAGTTTTAAATATTATAACATATTATTCCGCTGATGTCAATAGTTATTGTCATTTTTTTGTGACAATAGCTATTAAGATCTAACCCGCGTCTTAAGTGTTGAAAGTGGGAATAGCAGAGTTTCTTTAAAGCAATGAATTAGCAAATATTTCTGTTTAAAACAACATAATACTCTTTACAAAAAAATTATGGGCAAGCGTACGGCTTGTCCATAATTTTTATATCTGGATACATCATAATTTAAAAACTATTATCTAATATTGCAAAAATAAATTTTGCCCAATTAATATATTATATACTATTTATATACAACCTTTTGTCAGTTATTTTTGTCATTCTTGTCCTTTGTCTCAGCATAGATGTTTCTTCCGCGCCGCATATTGTCGATCTTGCGCTGTTCGCGCCCTTGGTAACGCAGCTTCTCAAGCATTTTTAAGCCGTCCGGCTCACAAAAATCTATTTCTTCCGCTCGCTTTCTTGGCTGTTTTGCGCCGAACCGGCGATCATAAAGATCAAAATTAGTACAAAGCTCTATGGCATAGAGTTGTTCCCTGTTTTCACGCAAAAGATTTTCGATGTGTCCAAGCCGCTCCTTTACATTTGCAAGGCTGTCTTCCCGCTGGTACTTTTTTACGATCTCAGCAGCCTTGGGCGTAAGCTCACAACCGCCATTTTTAAAAATATACACAAAAGCCGTCAGCAAGTCGGCTTTTCCCGCAGTAAAGGGAAGTTCTGCGCGTATAGCTTCAACCACGCTCGTAGGCACACGTTTTATATCCTCTGCCTTTTTCGCAGACGCGGACACATGGTTGTTGCATACACTTTTAGCCGTGTTGCCAACGGAATTATCCGATGCAGTAATTTTCTTTTCAAGTGAATTTGCAAAACTCATTTTTGTCTCAGCTCCTGTATAAAAATATGTCAAAATTGTATAAACTATATTTTCATTTTACCATTGGCAAAACAATGTGTCAAGTGTTTTTCAGCAATCATAATACCTAAATTTTCTTTCCGTATTTGAGCACTTTGCACAAAAAGCAGTAGCTGTACTGTCTTAGCAGATATCCATTGTAAAGCTCACTTATTTGCATATATTACCAGCCACTGCTCTATCGAAGTGAATTTAAGTAGTATCTTTGTAAGCAACCTGCCAATTCTGTTTTTCGGTTTAAAAGTCAGTTCACGGCTCGTTTGATTTAGACAAATTAAGATGAATTACCTTGATTTAATTTCCAGCAATTGTAAATTTATTATGCCTCGCAAATTAAATTTTCACATGTTATATTTTGCCTTTAATTGCCTAAAAATCCTAATAATTGGATGTAACATAATTGAAACAAGTGTTCGTACTTATGTATCGATACTCAATAAATCGGAAATTAAATACATAGTAGTTGACAATTTGGACACATATGGAATGGCATATAATTTACAGAAATACAATATATTTCACAAGATTTATTATTATTTTAATAATCCATTTTGGCAGTGAACGTCTCTGCCCCGCGAGACGTTTTTGCTGTTTTCGTTCCTCATACAGCAAAGGAACGTGAACGTTCCCCACCGCCTAAATATCCTATTTTTGCCAAAAATCAAGCTGAAAACGATGTTGTCGCTAATGTTACAAGCTGTCCCCAAAACAGGCAAGATCCGATGAATTAAAGGTTTTGCTATAAACATTTAGAGTCGGTGTCCCCAAATGGGAAAATTTCGAAAGCCGAAATTTGAACTTCTCCCCAAAGCAAACGCAATCGCTGACTCAAATTTCCTCTCCGCCGATCCGCTTACGCTTTTAAGCGCCGGAGAGGTTAAATAGCATAAGAGGCAGTGTCACATCACGTCTCACACCCACTAACAACTCTCTGCGTTCGTTGGGGGTCGTGGCCTTGATGTGGTCGGCACAGCCGACACTGCTGAACTACCGGCTCACTGCGTTCGCCGTCCGTTCACTTCCCCGTCTTGCGACAGGGAAGCTCTTACAAAATTGCTGCCGCAATTTTGGTTTTCAGACAGTCCGCAGGACTCTCTGAAAACTGCTCTTTCGCAATTTATTAATAAAAATTCTATGACAAAAATTGGATTTGTCCAAGTGCTTTCGATTCGCGGACTAGACAAGTTAGTTAGTGCTTGCTTTACAATTGAAGCTAAATGCAAATGCCCCCTGTGCGACATATTGAATATTTTATGAACGACAAAGCCGATAAAAATCCTGACATATAAGATGTGCTTTGATGTGTGTTAGGACTTGCAGGATCTGACGAGGAGACTGAAAAATAATTTTATATTGCCAATCAAAAAATGATATAGATGTAAGTAAAAAGGTACAAAATCAAATTCTATTGTAATATGGGGCATTAAGTTGAAGAATAAGATAAAACTCAGTAGATAACCTGTTGTGAACTTATTTTTATACATCCAGCAAATTACAAATTGTTTGCATAAAAGAGCCATTCTGGTATTTTCTCAAACCTAACAAAGTTGGAGAAACATCTTCAGTAAAATACATTGTGCCTAATAAGACTTATTTCAATGGCGTCCTTCAGAAATTGTGTCGGTTGCCAAGAGAGCAAGCAAAAAACGTACCGACATAATTATCACATATGTAAAGAATGTTCTTTGACACAATCAATAAGTTCTATAAGAAATTTCCGGCGGATAAAGTACCAAATGGATTCCATGAGAGCTGTTCTTCTCTTGTTGTATGTCCATCAGGGTGTCTTATCTTTCAATAGATGGTGAATTTGTGATATACTTGTCTTTATTTCTACAGGTGTGGAAAAGATGTCACGTTTTGCGTAATCAGAACAGAAAAAATTACGAAAACAACCACCGTGGTGACAAAATGTCAATTGGAAATTATTCAGAAATAGTGGATAAAAACGCAGTATATTTTATCCAAAAATGTTTTGTATATCTTTTCAGTATATAGAAAGAGTCAACCAAATGGTATGCTTCCACGATTGATGATTTTACTCCTCCTTTTCACACAAGTACTCATGTATCTTCAAATAGTAATCAGCTACGGAGTCTTCAGCATATTTCCTGGCATCGCTCTCGCAATCCTGAGAATAATAGTCACAAAAATTTTCATCTCCTTCAATATAATTGTTAAACTCACTTGCATATGAATTTGCATTGCTAAATAATTTCAAATTTTTATTACATTCATCTGCTCCTTGCCATGCATCCACCATCCGATACTGGTAGCTGTGGTATGCCTCATGACATACCGTATCAAGCAAGATCCAGGGAGAATCATAAAGTAAACTATCCATACTGAGAATGATTTCATGTGTTTTATCTGAATAGTATCCCATGATCCCTTCATTAAGATTTGCTGCGCCGATGTTCAACTCATTTGGGAGTCCAAAATATTTTCTTTCAATATTTGCAACCGTTTGTAATACATCAAGCCGTTCTTGAATCGTCAGCATACTCCAAGAATCCTCTTGTAACAAGATCAATGTTTCCATTTTATTGGATGATAACTGTCCATTTGTGCTTGCTCGTGTCTCAGGATTTACTTTTGATTTCATAATTGATGATCCAAAAAGAATATTGATTCCGGAAACTAACATTATAAAAGTAAATCCCATTCCCATAAACTTTTGCGTCGCCGAAACGATACGAACTATTCGTCCGCATAAAGTACGACCAATTTCTTTTCTGTTTTTTATTTTCTGACTCATAATGAGGATAGAATATATAATGGACAGAATTCCGAAAATAATCAGACAATTCATCACAAGAGTCCGCCTGATCTGATAGTATGTCAAAACGGTATAGATACCATATCCTGATATCAGATCGAAGGAAATACTTACTTCATTTCTATTACCTATTTTCTTCATAACAAATTTCACTATGTATTGTGTGGCAATAATTCCCAAAAGTATCAACTTTGACTCAAAAAACGAGCAAGCAGGAAGACATCTGAATAAAATTCTTTTATATATTATCCAAGTTACAATTGTCAAAAAAAATTGTTCGTATACGAATTCAAATTTACTAAGAAAATTACGGGACTTCATGACTGATCTCCTTAAATATTTTTCTTATCATATTACTAAAAATCGTCACTTTATAGCAATCCAACAAATAAATACTCCATAAATTAGAGAGATGTTTCCGACTTGCATAAAACAAGATCTTAACTGCATTTTCATTGCGGAGCCAATTTAACCGATTTTCTGATACCAGTAGTTACTGATTTGTTTGAGTGCTATAAAATATCAACGTATGTATATTTATTATAAGCGCCTGTCTTTACTAAGTGAAAACAGGCGCCTATAATTAGTCAGAGTTTTTTTCTTTATGCATTGGGACAATAATAGTACATTTCAAAATATTTTTTTACATATTATACATATTCAAGCGAAACCGTAAGATAAATACTGCCTTCACGATCATAGTTTGTATGGATATCGCCGGTCGATGTATCAAGCAGAAGATAGAAGCCTTCCTTATCCTTTATATAGTACCTGTTGCTGCCTGCATCTATAAGTTGAAAGAGCATATTTGAGGATCCGTCATAGAGATCGTAGGTCTGGAGTATACCATAGTTGCCGCCTCTGTTTATATTCCAGTACTTATCGGTATATGACAGCTTTATGTAATAGTAATTGTTATCATAAGGTATCAGCTCAAAAATCTGGTTGCTTTCCTTATGTGTGCTCCAAGATATGATTGGTATTTCGGAATCGTACGAGCCGTTTGAAACATCAATGGAATAATCATAACGATTACTCATATTTGTGTGCATAACAACTTTTTTTCGTATCTGATTCGGATCTGTAACCGCGCATATCTGAAATTGCTTCTATCACATAAAGTTTGAGCGCATCAAGGTCATTGCTGTCTATTCTTCCGTCCTCTGTTACATCGTAGATGTCAAGCGACACATTTCCTGATGGGTTCGAAAGATAAATATTCATTCTCGCAACATCTGTTATACTGATATTTCCATCGTTGTTAAGATCACCGCGTATGGTTTTTGTTACGGAAGGCTTAGTACTTGTCAGCTGCTTTGCTAAAGGGAGATAAACCCAGCCCTCTCTCCAACCGTTTGTGCAATAGATCTTACAGTATCCCCACTGATTATCGGAACTTACAGCAGTTACGGTAAATTCTGTACCGTTTACGGCAGCACCATAGCGGGACGACGATGTGCTTGCTTTGCTGCGGACATTCAGACCTATAGGTGTGTTGACCTTCCATTTTCCAAGAAGTGAGGAAGAACCGGCATTAGCAGATCCATCAACAGTATCGGACTGACCATAATCGGTATCATTGAAGGCTATTTTTCCGTAACCGAGAACATACGACCATGATGCTGAAAAGCTGCGCTTTGAAACTGTCTGTTTAGTACTGAAATTTCCTTCGATAGTATTGACCCATTGACCGTCTGAATCTTCATAAACAATTCCGACATGGTCAGGTACTGAATTAAGATTGAAATCGAAGAAACAAAGGTCACCTTTCCGAGGAGTATAATAACCTTTCTTTACAAACGAATCTCCGAGATCATCTTCCCAATCAGGACAGTATGTCTGAGTCTTACTTCCGCCATACTGTGAAGGGTCAAGCACTTGACTGTATACCCATGAAGCATAAGCAGCGCACCATGGTCCGCAGTAGTTAAGAAATGCATTGTAATTGTTCGCTCCTGCTTTGTAACCCAGCTGGCTTTCAGCAACAGCTACAACAGCATCTCTCTGTGACATTCCGCTGACGTCTGGAACAGCATGGATTGCAGGGGGAGCACTATACGCAGACACGGTCGCAGAAGCTATATCTCCTGCGGTCATTACAAATGCCAGAACTGCGGCTGCAGCACCTGTGGATACTTTTTTGATAATGTTCTTTTTCATAAGAACTACCTCCTTTAAATATTGTGATTCCATTATAAACTATAATTGCAGTGTTTACTACAAAATAAATTGTAATTTTTTTGCTATTTACATATCATGTTTGATTTTTGTGACTATTGGTCCGCCACGAAAAATTGAATAATCAATACTTACAACGGCAGTTGAACCTTGTAATGTGTCATAAAGGACAGCAGATGGCTGTTTCAGTTCAAGAAGTTTTCTTTCGGTCTCCCACTTGTTTTCATCACTTGATATGAACAATGAAAACAGATCGAAAATATTGTCGCTAATATCACCTATCAGAAAAAAATACGGATAACAGCTGTTTTGGAAAGCTGTTTCTTTAATAGTCAAAAACTGATCAGCATCCATAACTTTATCGGCAGGAACAACTAAACCGATCGGCTCGCCGAACACATTTTCTTTTTTGCTTACGCAAAGTTGATTGTTCATATCCATAAGTGACTTTACGTCAAGATGTCCAGAAAGCCCTTGTTTTACAAGAATATCAAGCCTCAGCATTGCTTCTGCTCTTATTTTTTCAGGACATCTCAATATAATCATCATGTCATTGTACATCTGGCATTACTCCTTTGAATCAATATTAAATCAAGGGAAATGAAAGTGGTTTCATTTCTGTGTTCATTTTTAAAAGTAATTGAACGGTCAATTTCTTTGCTCATATTCTTACTCTATATTAGTAGATATTATAATTAACACTGTCAGGATCTTCCCTTAATGCCTTTTCTTCAGCCTCATAATATGCTCTGTCAATTTCATCTGAAATACTCAAACATATTGCCAATCCGCTCCAGAACTCATCGTTATCAGGCTCCGGATATGGATTACTGTCATCATTTATCCAAGAACGAAAGAGAAAATAAATGATAAAAGCTAATATTACCAATAACAATAAAAAGCCAAAACAAAGAATTATGATCGTACCTATTGATTGTCCCTCAAAAATAAAATCGATAGTTTCTTTAAAAGTCATATAAAATCCTCCTATAACAATTGTTTACCAAAATTTTGTTTACGTTTCTATTGATCTGTTTTTCGAATTTTATGAAACATATATCACGTCAATAGCCATTATTTAACAGCTCATATTAATCATCTCCTTTGTTACTCTGTAAGCTAATTGTATCATATACATTATTTATATGTCGAGAACACAAACTTGTAAATTTGTTGTAAATTTGTTGTACAATCAAAACGAGATGTTAAATTTAAGTAAACCAGCGTTTATACGAAAAACAAATAAAACCCTACCGTGATGTGAACCGAACCAGTAAAAAAGGACAGTGACAAACAAGACCTCCTGTGGTATAATAGAAACTACAGGAGGTCTTGTTATGGCAAGAAATTACAGACACATACAGATGTATGGAAAAGAAATTTTAGAAATGAAAGAAAAAGGGCTGACTCACAAAGAAATAGGCGAGAAACTTGGATCGACTAAGGAACAAGTGAAAGGATTCGTTAAGCGAGAACATAATAAAGAGCGTAAGGCTGCTGCGGGAATAGCTTTGAAGAAAAAAGGACGTCCACCTAAGGACGATAAATTCTCAAATACCGATAAAGTAAATGAATTGAAGTATATTATCGCACGCAAAGACGCAAAAATCAAAACTCTGGAAATGGAAAACGAACTTATGCGGGATTTTCTCTCGCTTATAGGAAGGAAGTGAGACCTGAGGTAAAGTATAGGGTCATCTATTGTCACAAGGATAAATACAGCATAAGCGAAATGTGCAGATCCTTTGAAGTGTCCAGAAGCAGCTATTACGGCTTTGTAAAGCGCATGGACAAGCCTGCCAAGGATCTGGAGCTTTCAGAACTCATTAGGGAATGTCAGATAGAAACGAAGCAAACATACGGGTATCGTCGCGTTGCAATATGGCTGGAGAGAAAAGGTGTTCATCACGATCCCAAGACCATTTTGCGTGTGATGAATAAATACAGTCTGCTTTCTGTTGTCCGCAGAAGAAGATACTGCAGCTATAGTCAGGCTTTGCACAGATATGAAAATCTGCTTAACAGAGATTTTCATGCTGACAGACCAAATCAGAAGTGGGTCACAGACATTTCATACATAAAAACTTGTCAAGGATTTTTATATCTTTCGGTTATCAGAGACCTTTATGACCGCAGCATTGTGGCTTACAAGACATCTACAAATCAGAACATAAACCTTGTATTGAATACGATAAGAGCTGCCAAGAGGAAAGAAAAGGTCACTGTGGAGCTGCAGCTCCACAGTGACCAAGGCTTTCAATACACTTCACAACCGTATTTTAACCTAACTCAATCATACCACATTACGCCGTCAATGTCAAGACGTGGCAACCCATATGATAATGCTTTAGCTGAAAATTTCTTTTCTATCCTCAAAACAGAGTGTATTCACAGGACTAAGATCAAGACATTTGCTGATGCGAGAAGATTAATTGATGACTATATTTACTTTTACAATCACCAGCGCATTCAGCTTAAAACAAAACTGACTCCGCTTGAATTGCGAAGCCAGTTCATTGCTTAATTTAATTTCCCATAGGGGGCTTTTGTGCTGTTCGCACAATTTGGGGCGGGACAGATGTACGGCAGGGTCAAGAGGCTTTTGACAGACCTACAGCAGACAAATTGTCTGCTGTAGTAAGTAATATCAAGTTTTGGTCAAGTAAGTTCAAGTACTACAAAATCGCGTGGGACATCCCGATCCTCTCTATAGGCATTTTCATCTATTTGCAATTCATCAAATATCTGTTTACTCTTGAACATCTCAAGTTCATTTTCAACGACTCTGATATAGCTTTCCATCTCTGCTGGATGCTCAGATAAGTACTTATAATAATCACTCTCCCCATCTCCCATAATATATGCCTTATGAAATTTAAGAACATATCCATTCAGAATAAAATTCCTGCTTGACGGCTTATTTAAGTTACTCACTGTGGCACATATGTAATCACACCGCTCTGCCTTGGCAATTTCTTCAGCCATAACAAGAAACAAACGTTGAAATCCATATCCACGATATGAAATGCCGTTGAGTCCAGAGCGACCATCATTTACAAGTACACTGTCAAAATCAAGATATGAAAAATCCTGTTGCTTTTCTTTAAAATGTATATTTTCAAACTCTGTGTTCAATGAGTCTGTATTATATATTTTCATTCGCTGATTATTTTTATATCTCAGAATCACAGCTACACAGGCCAAATTTACATTTTTTTCATCAATGTTTTCTTCAATCACCCATACGCTGTTAGCTCTGATCGCTTGAGTTATTTCACTGTGTTCTGATTTAACATAAATTGCTCGTCTGTATGGGATTGGGGGATTATTCAATAGCAGAATTTTTTCAACATCATCAGAGGTTGCCAATCTGAGCGTAAAGTTCTTCACAGTAGCATCATTTTTTCTTCGTGAGAATACTAATGGTTTCATATGTTCTTTCATGAACTGTTTTACAATTTGCTTATCTGTAAAGCAATTTCGCATCAAGCATGCGTTGTCGTTAATGTTTTGATAACTTCTGTATAGCTTGTATTTTACATTGTCATATACCATTTCAAAAAAGACATAGAACTCATCTTTCTCAGCTTCCGTATAAGATGTTCCATTGAGTATGTCTTGTGTTGCTTCGTTATTTGCTAACTGAAAAAAATTCATGTGAATATCGTTACAAACACGATTAATCAACTCGTCAGGTTTTCCCTCTAAAAACTTTTGTAAACATCTGTAACCAAACAATTTCTCAGCAATCGAACCGGCATTTCTTATCTGTTCCTTTATATGTGCATATGATTGATACTCTTCATCACCGATATAAATCGGTGTTAAATTAAAATCAGCTTCACTGCCTGTCAATTCGCAAAGCAGTGTTTTAACGATGACTTTATAAAAACATATGCAAAGTTTTTCAAATTCTGCGTTGATCTGTCTTGAAAAAAGTTCATCTGCAAGCGGTTCATTTTCTATAAAATGTTTAAGTACGATAATGTCCTGCCTTTCAGCATAGACATTCAAACTGCATATAGCGTCTAAAATGCTTAGTAGTACAGAATACGCTGCTTTTGTATCATTTTGCGTATCAGTAAGTATTTTTAAAACATTCCCGACATATGTATGATTTTGATATGTAAACAGTCTCCGAACAGATCTTCTCAAATAGCCACCATCAGTAAAATAGCTTACAACACTGGTCACGGCAACAGCATTTACTTTTTAGAAAAGATATGGTAAAATAGGAATATGAAAATAGAAAAATTAATAGAACGGCTGTCAGAACTCAAAGATCCGAGGAGACAGTACGGAAACATAAGACACAAGCTGGAAGATATAATCGCAATAGGGTTATGCACGATCATATGCGGAGGCGAAGA
>CANQTP010000046.1 GCA_947626755.1 uncultured Clostridia bacterium | reverse complement strand
CTTCCCCCCGCTGAACCGAACAGCCTTTCTTTATATTCGGGAGCATGAACGCATAAGCAGTACCGTTCGCTGCCGCATTTATAAAGACAAACTCCTCGCTGCGGATAGCGTATCAGACTGAATTCCGAGGGTTCAAGCTGCAGAGCGTCCATGTAAAATTTGCTGTCAATAGTACCCGCATTAAACAGAAAATGATGCGTCGGAATTGAGAACAGCGGCTTTGTAAGCTCGCGGACATTTTCAACAAGAAAGTCCTCGATATTCTGACTGGCGAGAATTACCGCGGATTCTTTTTTGCGAACACGTTTCATAAAATTGCGTATATATTCCACAGCAGTTAAATTGGTGAGAAATAAATAAAATTCGTCAATGCTTGCCACGGTATTTCCCGTTGTCAGCAACTCGCCGGACATATACGAAAGCACGTTGAAAAGCAGAGCGCTGCGGATATTTTTGCTTGCCTGCAAAAGACCTTTTACTCCGAATGTTACAAAATTGCTGTCGGTAATATTGGTGTGACCGTTAAAAAACTTGCTTTCCGCACCCTTGCATATCGAGTGCAATCCGAGGCATATATCCTGCAAGGTTTTGTCGGTGTACAGCTTTTTTTCTTTCGTATTATATGCCTTGTATTCTTCTTCAATAAGGTCGTAAAAATCCGATAAAACGGGGTAATCGGAAGGTGTCATTTTGCTCCGATCGGTGCGGTCGGTTATGCCGAATTTATCATATAATTTTATAAGCAGCAATTCTATAGCGTCAATTTCTCTGTCGGAAAAATCCTTATAACAGCGGAAAAAATCCCGCAAAAAACTTATATGCTGCGACAGCTTTGTTTTACCGATAAAGGCTTTGGGAGTATCTTCATTTTCGTCGGATTTGCCATCGCTCCATGCCTTTGGTTCAAGAACATTTATAATAAATTCTCCGGTCATAAGATCGATAAAACAGCCGCCGAGGTTTTCCGTCAATTCACGGTATTCAATTTCCGGATCAAGGCAAATAATTCTTTTTCCGCTTTCACGAAGATTTGTAAGCACAAGCTTTAACAAATATGATTTTCCCTGACCGCTGTTGCCGAGAATAAGGGCGTTGGCATTGGTTTTATCGTCTGCTCGTTTGTTGAAATCAACAATAATATTGCTGCCGTATTTGTCACGTCCGAGATAAAATCCGTTTTCATCGGTTTTTCCGGAAAAAGAAAAAGGATATAAATTAGCCGCGGATGAAGCGGGGAGAACGCGTTCAAACTGCTCACGAAAAACATTCCAGCCGCTTGGCATAACGCACATAAAGCCGTGCTGCTGACGAAGCATAAGCCTGTCCACATTTAATTTTGAACGTACAAGCTCGGTCTGCACTTCCGTCTGCAAATTTTTCAGATTATCAAGGCTGTCCGAAATCATTTCAATATAAACGGCAACGTGCAGCAGCGGCTCGCGATTTCTGTGCATATCCGCGACAAGCTGTGTGACGTCCTGCAAATTGCTTTCGGCGGCGACTGTCTGCTGCAAATCGTTTGTGGAGCTTCTCTGCATACGGTTTTTATTTGCGGCGTTGGCTATAATTCTTTTTTCCTCCGCAGCGGAAACGTGCCTTGTGTAAATTCGGAGAGTTACCCCGTCCTTTTCTCCCAAATAACGCAGAATAGCCTGTTCGCTTGTGCTTGTGGGATATTCCCGAAGCGCCCACACGCAGCGGTAAGTGTTCCCGCAGATAAAATAATCGGTAAAAAATTTTATTACCGAGGGAGCGATCATGTCAAGAAAATCCTTGCTTCTTTTTGTTGTAAAACTGTTTTCGTCCGTTCTTTTTTTCTTCTTCATTTTCGACCTCACATTCTCATCTCAAAATCCTGCTGCGGAAAAACATCGCTTTCCGGCTTAAGAAAATATTCATCGCCGCTGTTCCAGAAGCTGACATACAGATCCACGTCCCCCGCCTTTATTTCATGTTGCTCGAAGCCTTCTCCCCAGCCGTCAGCGAGCTGTCCCTGTAAATATTCCGATACGGAAATAAGGTCGGCGGGATCGATTTCACCGTATGATTTTAATTCCACAACGCCGAATAAATCTCCGTTTTTCGCTTCAACATAAGGAATTGCGGAATATATTTTCTGCGTAATATTTTTATCATCACACCATGTAACAAGTCCACGTTCCCGCTCGTCATAATCGAAGGATTTCTTGATTTTTTCGTTTATTTTATTCTTATGATCTATATAACAGGCGGAGGGCAATTCATACAGATCGGCATCTTCATTATGGTCGTCCACAATTATTTGCAGCGGACAGTAAAGCTTTGTCGTCGTAAGTTCCTTCCGCTCCGCTTCAATATATCCGTTTCCGATAGTGCAGGAAGCAATATCGGGACGCTTTTGCACCGCCTCTGAAACACACCTTGAAAGTATGCATTTTATTGAGTCATCATTAAAAAGCTCCGTTTCGGAAATGCACATATCTTTTTGTGAAGTGCCGCTGTCAAGCCATTCGTCAACACATCTTCCGATATGATTTTTTAATTCCGACATTGCCGTTGTCTGCTCATGCGCCTCAATAATATCCTTTGCATGAGGAATATACTGCGAATAACGCGCATAGTTAAAGCCCTCGGATTCCACCAGAAGCCCGTCGCCGCCATCCCTGTCATATATAAGGATGCAGTGGTATTTATCGTCCGAACAGCACATCAATTCCTTAAACTGTTCAATATAATAATTGCGTTCAAGCAGATTGGAATTAATTTCTTCAAATTCGGAATGCGAAACGGGAATTGATTTTTCAACGATACATTCTTTAGGCTCATGCCGCGGTTCTTTTCCCATAAAAACCGCGTTCACGGTTAATTTATTATTCATGCAAAATCCACCTTTCTCCGTCAAAATTATCGAATTTTTCGGTTGTAACATTCTGCTCGAAATACACGCCAAGCAGCGTTTTTATATCCTCCGCGCCGTACTGCCTTGCGGAAAAGCCGTTCTCACGCAAGGTTTTTTCAATGCGGTTAAGGTAAGAAAAAATTTCTTTTTCCTTGAGATTTCTTATGCGGACGATCAGCAGAAATTCCCTTGCAGTAGCTGTCTGCGCTTGAATGTGGTCGAGAAATATCATGTCCTGTTCAAGCAATTTCCGCACAGCGGGATTTTCTTCTTTTTCGGAAATTCTCCGCAGATTATTTTTATTGCTTTCAAAGCTTTCACGGCTGTTTACACAGAGAATTTCTATTTCCGTCAAGCCTTTCAGAACCGTCATCAGCGAGTATATTTTCGCGGCGAGATTTTCTTCGGAAAGCACGGAAATATTGCTCGGCTTCACGCTGAAAAAAACCACCTCCGAAGACGCGGTTTTAAGTGAATATTCAGTTATTCCCTCCACGCCTATGAGCTGACGGGTAGCCTGATGCTTTTGCTCGGCTTGCTTTTGCTGTTTTTTCTTTTGCAATTAAAATCCTCCTTTCGGTATTAAAGTTTCCATCGAAATTCCTGCTGCTCGATAAAAAAATATTTTACGGCGTATTTTATAAAATCAAGAATACTTGTGTCCTCAAAACGAATAGCAAGAAAAGCGTATACAAGAGTTACAACAACGGGAACAGAAATTCCCGTCTGTGAAAGCGCAAAAACGGAAATAAGCGCGCCGATCCCAATTACCGCAAGGTCTTTAAGCCTCCATAAAAACAGCATCGGCGCGGCTTTTAAATTGTCGGGATAAATGTACAAAAAATACACCTCATTTCGTTATTTCGTAACGATAGTTTTAACCGATTGAGTAAGCTTTACAGCCGCCTGAGCCGTATTTATCGCGCCGGTAATATTGGGACGAACCGAGGTTTCAAGTCCGAACATTCCCGCGATCCTCGGAATTTCACCCGCGGAAAGCATTACTCCCAGACCGAGAAGCCAGTGTTCCTTGAATAAGATCAGTCCGCAGACAAGCATTGCGGACTGCAAAAATGTTGTAAGACAGGTTGCGATAACCTGTTTTATCCACATAATAAAGCCGTCCGAAAATCCTCTCGGAACGCTGAACATATACATCGACCCCACGGCAATTTGTATAAGCAATATGCCGCCCCGTTTTAGGCTTGCAAGAAAAACCTTTACAATAGCGTAGCCGGTCATTATTGTAAGAAAAATCGCAAGCAGCGGATCGGTTATTACGCAGGTTATCGAATCAAGTATTTCCTGCGAAAGCGATTTATCCTCAACGTAAATAAGCCCCGTCATATCGCCGTTCATGCTGCTCTGCAGCGAGACCGCAAAGCCGTAAAGCTTTACCGGAACAACCGTAAATAAATTCACAGCCATAAATCCCTTGATAATATTTAACGCAAGCGCCTTAACGTCGCCTCTGCCGTTCTGACTTTCAATGGCAAATTCAAAAAACGCAACAACGATTCCCGCTGCAAAAAGCGCCCAGCCGATATTTCCGAAAAGCCTTACGATCTGATTTACCCAGGGCAGCGAAAATAAATCAACGCCCATTGAATTCATTTTTTCAAATAATTCTCCGAACAATCCGATTATTTTCTGATAGATCCAATTTGTAACCGCGTCCATTATAGCGTCGGCGGAAAACTCAAATATAAACAACAGGTCACCTCCGACCGCTCCGCAAAATCGCGGAGCAGTTCAGTTCTTTTTTTACATTCCGATAATGCCCCAGATATAAAGGGGAGCGGTCAGCGTAAACACAAGACACGCAAATAAAACGGCGGGAGCAGTCCATTCAAAGTGTCCGCTTTTCCGATAATCGAAATAAGCGAGACCCAGTTTCGCAAAGAAAAACACCGCCAGAATAAGGTCGATAACGGGAAAAACAACGTTGTCCACAACCTGTTTTATCTGTTCCGAAGCGGTATTCCAAGTGTTTTCGATCGCGCCCGCAACATCGCCGCTGCCGCCTCCGCCCGCACCCGCATTTGCAAATACCGTCATTGAAAAACAGGAAAGCATTATCATCACAATTCCTGCAACGGAAAAAATCTTCAATATTTTTTTCTTCATATTAATATTTCCTTTCGCTTTTTATTTCGACAAAAATAAATTCTTTCGGTAAAAAATAATTACAAAAAAAATATGCAATTATATTTTTTGTAATTTTTAATAAGTCGGTCCGATGTGCCAATCGTCATAAACATTTCCGTCAATGGAAACGTCATCGGTGAGATTTAACGACAGCATTCCCGCGGGAGTCCAGCAATCAAGCGCCCATGTGTACGCCGTGTACGTTACGTCGGGATACCAGATCGGAGTGAAATGCGTCCTGTTATTATAGGTGCTGTATTTGTTTTCCTTAAATTCAAAGCAGCCGCCGGAGCCGCTTTCAAGGAGCCGCCAATAGGTTTCGTAGCCGAATTCGGGGAAGTATGTCACAGCATTCTGCATATCGGTATGCTCGCCGCTTCCGCTTACCGAGGAGGTCACTTTTTCATTAATGCCGTAGCCGGATTTCATATTTTTTCCGCTTGCCGTGGGATTTTTTTCATCGGGAGTAATTTTCATTTTCGCGGAAAGAAATACATTGTATGATTCGCTTTCAAATATCCAATCCCCGCGGTCGACCCATTCGCCGTTGTCCTGCCAGTATCCCGTGACCATGCCGTTGGGAAGCGTATAGCTTATCCATACCCAATTCGGCATCCAAACCCAATCCTCAGCCCAATACGCGCTCCACACGCTCCATGAATTTGAGGATTTTTCTTCTTTTCGCGGTACAGAGACTGCGGTAAATCCGCTGTTTCTGTCATACGCAGTGGGATTGGGAGGAGGGTTTTTATCAAGGTCAACAATATTCGCTGTAATGTCGGTTTCGCTTGCTTCCGCGCCGCCCGAAACAGTAATTTTAATTTCCACCTGCTGCTCGGTTTGCGGGGTATGCCATTTGCACCATACAAGCTGCGAATCGCCCTCCGGATAAACAACATTATTTACCGTATATCTTTTATTTTTAATTTCAAAAATAACTGTGACGGGATTATCGGGAGTATGCTCGCCGCCGCTTACGGTAACGCTTGTGTAAACGTCAGTGTCAACGCGGTACTCATAATCGAAAGCGTCAACCTCGACTTCTTCATCTTTTTCTTTAAAAGAAACAATTCCCACACCAAGATAATTTATTATATCGCTGTTTGTCATTCGGGAATTTGTTGAACCCGACCATGCCCGATAGCCCAGATCGTCCTCTTCAAGAAACATTGCAAGGGGCAGATTTTTATGGGACAGATCGGCAAAATACCGCCTCATATCGCCGTTCGTCTGCTGATCGTAAAGAGCCATTTCCGTGGCGGTAAGAGCGCAGCGAGTACCGTTGTAGGTGATATATATCAGCGGCTCGACCATAAGCTTGTAATCGCCGTTTGTCAATTCTTCAAGAGTAAATCCCATATTTCCCGCAACACTTGAAACTACCTGTTCATCGGTAAAATAACTGCGTATCTGATCTATATTTGACGACCAATATTCACCGTCGCCAACTATTGCGGGAAGCGGCTCGGAGGGGTTCATATAGGAATACCCGCCCGTCTGCGGACTCAACGCGCTTCCGCTGATATATTCGGTTTTGCAGACGCTGCCGAAATGCAGTGAAATATTGCTCGGCTGTTTATTTGTGTAATCGATCGACTGTGATTTTTTCTCGCCGGTTTCAGCATCCACAATTGTTATGCGGACTCCGTCGTCGGAAGGACTCCAGAAATTCTGCGAAGTTCCCGAACCCATACCGCCTCCGCCGCTGTCAATATTGGGATCGCCCGTACTTTCCGCAAAAACGGTAAAACACCGAAAAGATATGCAAATTGAAATTAAAACAGGAATAAAAATTTTAATAAATATTTTCATTACGAAATTACACACCTCCAACAAAAAAACGCCGGAATTAATTTCCGACGTTTTTGTAAGTTTTTTTATCCGAAGCTGCCTATTTTATTGCCGTTTTGGTACATATCCGCGGCAGTTTCTCCGTGAACATCGCCGCCCTCGTCCTTGACCCATCCGAAGCCGTTTATATATATTTTTCCGTCCTTTGTTTCGCCGTGCTTCGGGGTATCGGATTTAGGTTCGGGAGCCGCCGTTACGGTTGTCTGTTCGGGTTCGTATTCCGGAGCGGCGGCAGGGTCTGTCAGTACCGCCTCGTCCTCAACTTTCGGCGCGGGAGGGGCTGTTGCGGGTTTGGTAATTTCCTCGAAGCTCCTGTCTATTTCGGTCATTGGCTTTGCTTCGGCTTCGTTCACAGCCGTGGTTTCAGCGCTTTTTTCCGACTTTATCGTCATGGTAATTTCGGGTTCTTTTTTGTCCGATATTGCGGTCGTTATAACCGTTGTCACAATTTCGGTCTGCTCGGTTTCTGCGTAAGCTCTGTCAGTCTGCGGAATTTCTTCTTCCGTAAATCTCGATACCGTCACACACGCCAGCGCGGCGCATAAACCCAATGTTCCCGCGATTATAAAATTCTTTTTTGCTTTCGATTTGGTATTTTTCATAGTATCAGTCCTTTCGTATTTTTCATTAGCCAAATAATATCACAAAAAAATCGGAAAGTCCAGAAAATTATCTCACAATAAAAAAATTCTCTGTAATCACTAAAATTTCGGAGTATATTTTGACTTGACCTTAAGCCGAATTTTCATAGGCGGCAAAACCTCCGAACAGAATGATAACGGCACTTCAAGATCGATAAAGGTGGTTGCTTCAAACTGCTGTATACCGTCGGTGGATGAGGGCGCAAAGGGCGCGTTTTCAACGTTTGTGGAAAGTCCGTAAACGCTGAATTCTTCTCCGTCGGAATTAAATTTTGTGTATTTATTTCCGTTCGATGTGATACCTAAAAGCCGTCCCAATCTGCTGTAAACGCTGCCGCCGGAAAGCCGTTCTGACCATGACTCCCCCGTCAATGAATATCCTCCCGCATAGCCCTCGCGGATACCGTTATAAAGGTTTCCGTAATTCTCCGTGGCAGTCGCGATAACCGCCGACTGCACAGAGTCCCGAACGCCGGAAGCAATTATCATCAGACGGATATACTGGCTTGCGGCAGTAAAAAACATTATTCCGACAAGAGCGATAATTACCGCCCAGGGCGCGGAAAATGCGCGTTTTGAAAATAATATTTTTTTAAAAATCATTTCCAGTACACCTCGCTTTTTCCGCTTGCCTTTGCAGTCAGCGTTACGGGAAAGCTTCCGAATTCCCCGAAGCCGATATTATGCACCAGAGTGCAGGTTACTGTGAATTCCTGATTAAGCTGCACCTTTCCCGAACGCGACCATGTCACTGTCGGCGACAGTCCCGATTTCTCACGGAGAACACTTTCCCGCGCTGATGTTTCAGAACCGATGCACCCAACAATTTCGGCTTCACGGGCAAGCTCGTCCGCAAAATTATCAAGCTGATTTTTTGCGATAAGAACGGGAATTACCGTCATCATCAGCGCTATGACCATTATCGCAACAAGTACAATTATGCACACGTCAATATATCCCTCGCCGCGATTATTAAAATATATTTTTCTAAGCAATTTTTTCACCCCCTAAATCATAGAGCCAAGCGATTCAAGAAGTTGCATACCCATTACCGCAAAATATGTCAGTAAAAAAAGCATCAGCATACCGAAGCTGAACACCCGTATTTTCGGCGGAATTTTCTGCGCTTCGGCTTTTAACCGCTGCAGTTCAATCAGCTTGAAATCGTGAGCGAGCATTTTAAAATATACCGCGCTGTCGTCGCCTCGGATAACCGAAACAAGTCCCCGAACCACGTCCGAAAGCTGCGAAGAGCCTATCCTCGACTCAAATCTGGTCAGCGCCGCTTCATAGCTTGACGAACGCATATCCGCGCAGGTCACATCTAATTCGTAAGAAAAATGCACTCCCGCGTGTTTTTTGTAGTTCTCCATGATCGACAAAATATCGCGGCTTGTTTTTAATTCCTGCTCCACAGTCGCAACAAATCGGGGCAGTTCTTTTTCAATTGCGCCACGCTTTTCACGCATGGCTTCATCGGCTTTGCCAATTTCCTTGAAATACACGGCAATAGCAAGAATTACGATCAGCGGAATTATGAGAGGAAATAAAAAAGAGCAGGGGATTGCCAATAAACATACTCCGAAGGCTTTCAGCATTGCGTAAACCGTAAATGCTTCGGGAGTCATTTTAATTCCCGCCGATTTTAAAGTTTTTTCAAGCCTGTTCCGCTTATATTTATCAATGCGGAATATTTTCCCGATTTTCCCCGAGATCTCAACAAGCACAGCGTCGATGGTTTTCGAGATTTTCTTATCCTCACGCCCCGCAGTCATAACAGCTTTTGACGTTTTAAGATAGGGAATTTTAAGCGCGTTTGCGAATGTCATAAAAAGTCCGAATGCGAGAAATGTACCGAATAAAAATAAAAGCAATATCATTTTTTCACCCCTTTAGCGCTTATACTCAATCGGCTTTGTAAGCTTAAGAACAATTGCCGTGGAAACAAAAATAAGCACAGCGGAAACCGCAAGAATTATCTTTCCCACAATGCTGTGCATAAGAAATCCGTACCACGTTTTATTTAGCATATACATCAGCGGAATATTTCCCACAACCAGAAAAACCATAGTTATAAATTCCTTTCGCGGACCGGTTATCATATACTCAAGGTCGGCGTTCACAACGCGCATATCGGACAATTTATTTACCGTGGGAGTAAGCGTGGATTTCAGGCTTCTGTCGTTCTGACAAAGTATTAATTCATCGCACCATTCGTGAAAAACCTCGTTGTCGATTTTCGTTTTCATATCAAGAATAGCCGCCGTAATATCGGGATTTGAAAGCTTAATTCTGCTTAAAAAATTTTCAAAAACATTTTTTACGGGAGCGTTCAGATAATGAACATTTTCCTCGATGGACGTAATTATATCTTCGTTGCGAAGATACGCAGTGGTGACTATGGATAGCGCCGTTTCAAGCTCTGCGGAAATATCTTTTTTGTAATTTACCGCCGTGGATTTGATGTACCAGAAAGGCACAAACATAAGTCCCACAGCCATTACCGGAGCAAGAAATGCGTTCCCCGCGAGTATTGCAAGACACACTCCCAGAGCCGAAAGCCCCAGCGAACAAACGCATAAAAGCGAGAACATATTTGTGCGGTTGGTAAGCCTTAAAACCTCCTGCGCCTCCATAATCTCGCGTCGAAAAATATTCGGCTTTTTCCTTTGGGTAGCCTCGTTTATCTGACTTTTCAGACTGTTCGGTTTTGCCGTCAAAAATGAAAATAACCCGTCCGTAAATTCAAGGGGCGATATGCCGAAAATGAGGAAAAAACCGATAACCATTCCAATAAATGCAATTAAAAGTATCGCTGTCATTTGCCGGACTCCTTTCGTAAAAATCTGTTTAATTCCTCCTGCGGCATACCGTTTTCAAGCAGTCTGCGCTGAAGCGAAGCGGAAATATTGGCGCACTTTTCATGCTGACCCGTAATAACGAATTTTCCGTTTTCCATGCGGTTTTCCGTAATTTTATATTGGTACAGCGAGTGATATTTTCTTGCTCCGTCGGGAAGAATTTCGCACTCCATAATTTCCATAATGCGCCGCTGCTTGTTTTCAAGCTGCTTGGCGTAAACCACTATGGGAAACGCTTCTGTGACAAGATTTAAAATTACCTTATCATCAACGTTCGGATATTTTCTTTTGCAGAGCGTTACCATTCTGCGCCAAGTTGATTCGCAGGAATTTGAGTGAATCGTGGTAATTACCGTGTGTCCCGTTCGCGCGGCTTCCTGCGCGGAATCAGCCTCGCTGCTTCGCATTTCGCCCACGACAATATAATCGGGGTGAAACCGCAGAGCCATGTCCAGTAAATTATCCTGGGTAATGCTTTTCTTTTCGTCCTCGCTTTCGCGTGTGATGGTGTGAATTACCTTGTTGATAATTTTTCCGTTTTTATCTCTCTCCACAAGGTCTAATTCGCGGGAGCCGTTCTCAATCGTAAAAATTCTTTTATCGTGGGGAATTGTTGTCAGCAGCCAGCCCGTAAGGGTTGTTTTTCCGCTTGACGTAGCCCCCGCAACAGTCGCGGAAACTCCGTACCGAACCAGAGCGGACATAAGCTCCATCATTTCGTCGGTAGCGGTTCCCGATTTAAGAAAATCCGCTTTTTGCAGCTTCTGAGCGTTTACGATTCTTATTGAAGCCGCAACGCCAACGTCCTCGTCAACGAGAGGAGTTTTTAAAACGGCGATACGGATATTTTTTGATAAATGTCCCAAAATCGCGGGGGAGGTGTTATCCAGAACCATTCCCGAAACATGAAGCATACGCCGCACAACATTTATGGCATGGTCGGGGGACTCGAATTTTTCGTCCAGCTTTACGGTTTCGCCGCTGCTGTACTGAACCTCAACATCGTCCCAGGAATTAATATTTATTTCCTCAATACCCGTACCGAAAATATATTTTGTCAGAAAAGAAAATTCAGCCATTTCGGTATACAGCTTATCAATTAATTCCTGCTGCGTCATACACTCCGCGGAAATTCTGTAATCCAGCAGATATTTTCCGATATATCTTTTTACCTGCGCTTTTACCTCGTCGTTGCCTTTGTTGATATTATTTATTCCGTCAATAACGAGAGCGGAATATTTGCTTGAAATATACGATTGGACCTCACTCAGAATGTCCGAAAATTCGCGGTTTTTATTCGGTTTGCAAAATAAATTCTGTGTGCTGGTCTGCGATACCAAATTCATAACTCAAACACCTCGCGGAAAGCTTCCGCCGCCATGCCGCGCCCTTTCGTATTTTTTGTACCGTTACTCGGTTTCACGCACTGTAAATTAATCATAACTCAAACACCTCGTTAGCAATTTTAGACACGGCTTTTCTGAAATCCCTGCTGCTTTTATCGGTAAGTCCGGCAAAAAGATTTCCGGCTAAAAACTGCCTGTAAACCTCGTCGGAATGGGGGATTTTAAAGCTGACCCCGCCCACCACCTGTTCTATATTATCGTCCGCCTGAAAGTCGTCAACATTGCTTGCAGCCTTGTATTGCTTGTTGGCGTTGAATTTATTGTCAAGCAAAAGCGGGAGCTGCGACGACAAATAGGAAATTGATTTTAAATCGCAGGAAACAAGCCGCAGAACAGCGTCTGACTCAATAAGAGAAACCGCCGAAAGCACGTCCCCCGTGATATTGCTTGTGCAGTCGATAATGATATAATCAGCCATTTTCCGCAGCTCGGCAAGCAGCTCCTTCGCCTGAGTTTCTGTGTATGTGGGATAGGTAAAAGCGTTCTCGCCTTTGAGCATACCCAGCATTGTCAGATACTCGTTTTTTCTGTGAAGGATGGCGTTTTGCTTTATAAGCGTTTCGGTAACGTGCGCCGCGCCGAGAATATTTCCCAAAGAAAGCTCCGACTCAAGGTCGGACGGGGGACAGATAAAAGGCAGCGGGGGAGCGGACATATCCGCAAGCACAAGGATAACGTTTTTCTTTTGCGACGCGATATATCTCGCGATTTTCACGCTCATAATCGTTTTGCCCGAAGAGGGACTTCCCCATACCGCAAGAACTTGATTATCCTCCCGATCCGGCGGCAGTTCAAAGCAGCCGCTTTCTGGGTCGGCAATGTCAAATTCAAGGTCAAGCTCCTCGTCCTCGTCACGGTTCAGCAAATTATTCAGAAAGTTCGGCATCGGTATTTTCCTCCGTATCGGCATTAATATTTTCGGTCGTATCATCGGTTTCCGTCAAAATATTTTCTGTGGAATTTTCCTCGCTTTCCTCGGTATTTTCGTCATCGTTTTTATCGGAAATTTCCTCGTTTTCGGCATCTTCCTTTTCTTTTTCCGCAATTATTTTTTCTTCGATCTCGGCAAGCACCTTTTCCTGCGCCTTAATAAATTCGGCGGCATTTTCGGCATTTCCGCGGTAAACAAGGGCAATGTGGGTAACTCCGTTTTCTTCAAGTTCAGCCAAAATATTTGCTTGCATGGGAGTTACCAGAAGCGTAATTGTTGAGGGCAGCTCGGCTTCTTCCTCGCCGTCCGCGGTAACAAGGACTTCGCCCTTATCACTGCCTTTTTTATCGGTGGCGGCAATTACTTCAACATACTGTAATTCGTCGGGAACAACGGTTTCTCCGCTTTCATGGTAATCGCAGGCGATTACCGAAACAATATCTCCCGATTGGAGTTTGCCCGAAAGTCCCGCAGCAAAAGAGGGTATTGTAATTGAAATAGCGCGTTTTTCTCCGGACAGTCCGTAAAGATAATTATTTTCATTTGCGGGGGTGTCGGATATTTTTGACGGCAAAATATATTCGCCCTTTAAAAGCTCGGAAGCAACATATTTCCCCACAATTTCATCGCTTGTTTTTATAACGTCGGCGGGCAGATTATACGCGCCCACCTCCACGGTTTCAATGTCCTTTTCGGAAATTTCCTGCCCGATTTTAACGTCGTTTTTCATGCGTATAATTTCCGTAGTTTTGCTTGCGGAAGCGTTAAAAAGCGGCGTGATGAGAAAGCATATTACAAGCGCAATAGCGATACAGATCACGCCGAGAACGGTTCTGTTTTTCAAAAAATTCATATTAAAAATTCCTCTCAATAAAATATTTTCAGCAATATATATCCAAGCGTAATAAATGGTACGAACGGCAAAGATTTTTCTGCTTTTTTTCCATTTATTTTTAAAATCACAGCATACGCCGCATAAAAAACAAGCATTGAAAGCTGCGCGGAAAAAAGCAGGAAAACAGTTCCCCACAAGCCGCAGACCACGCTTAATGCAATTATAAGCTTAACATCTCCGCCGCCGATTTTTCCCGTAAAAAGAGCCGTGATAAAAAATACCGCAGCGGCGGCAAGCCCCCACAGGTTTTGAACATTAAAATCCAAAACCATAGCAAGGGCAATTGCCGCGCTTATTTCATTGGGAATTTCGCGGTATTTTATATCTTTCGCGGAATCATAAATCAGCAGGGAAATAATTAACGCCGACTGAATTACCGCAAAATCCATCAGCCGGAGAAATTAAACATATCGGTAACTTTCTGCGTAAGCGTTGGCAGAATTGTGTCGCCGAAAAGCGAGTACAGACCGCCCAGCAGCAGCGCGCCGATGACTACGGCAATAAGGATTTTAATGCCGCTGTCCACGAAATTTTCGCCCTTTTTGGATTTAAGAAGTTCCTTTGCCCGAAGCGCCTTGAGTGTTGCCTTTGTAATAATTTTTCTCATAATAAATACCTCCAAAAAAATAATTTATTTGCAAAAATCAAAGGATTTTTACATACTACATTGCCATTCCCATTGAAGCGGACTGTACGTCCTGCTCTGCACAAACGGGAATATTTTTCTGCTCCTGCAGCTGCGAGATCGTCTGGTGATACGCGTCGATGATTTCATTGCTGAGCTGCTGCCGGAATTCCGGCGTGGTGGGAAAACAAATATCCTTGTAGCTGCCGTCCTGCGCCTTATATGACGGCATAGACACAAAAAGTCCCTTGCTGCCCTCCATGACCTTGATATTTTTCACGGCAAAACAGCCGTCAAAATTCGCCGACGCAACCGCGCGTACATTTCCGTCGCCGGGTATCAGTCTGTTAATTCTTACATCCAAATTCATTTTAAAATATCCTTTCAGCTTGATTCCTGTTCCGACCCGCCGAACAGCACAATTAAAATTACAATAATTATTATCGCAATTACCGCCGCCGTTCCGCTGTCGTTCTCATTTTCCGTTTCCAACGGCATTTCGTCCTCGGTATACTGCACACAGCCTGTTTCATTTTGAATAACGTACACGGTTTTTTCCTGCGGCGGCTTTAAAATAATAGCCGCCGCAAGAATTACCGCAAGCAGCGCAGTAAATCTGCCCTTACTCACCTTTAGCCCGCGAAGTTGAACATATCGGTGACCTTCTGATTAAGGGTGGGGAGGATCGTGTCGCCGAAAAGTGTGTACAGACCGCCCAGCAGCAGCGCGCCGATGACTACGGCGATAAGGATTTTAATGCCGCTGTCAACGAAGTTTTCGCCCTTTTTGGACTTAAGGATTTCCTTTGCCTGAAGCGCCTTGAGTGTTGCCTTTGTGATAATTTTTTTCATAATAAATACCTCCAGAAAATAATTTTTTTATATATGAAAAGCTTAAAACAGCTTCACATATTAAGATTGATATTGTTTTCGGGAGCAATTTTTTGTTCCTCGGATTGAGAATTTAATTGCTCCAATTTTTCCTTTGCCCATTGTGGAATATGCTCGTCGGAAATTATTCCGATGAAATCCGAACGGCTGAAATAACTTTCCTCGCCGTCCGATAAAAAACAGCCGAACACCTTTCTGCCAAGCGCATCCGGCTTGCATCCGAAGCCGCCGTTTGCGAGAAAAAGCTGATTTTCGGGAGTTCGGAATTCTTCATTTAAAGCGTCCGCGCGGATTATCAGCAGCTTGCCTTTGTAATCCTGCGGCTCGCTGCTTTGCACGGTGTGGCTGCTGTCAAACAAAGATGCCCGGTTATTCATCTTCGCGCTCCGCTTCGCTGATAATAACGCAGCCGTTGTCTGTGTAAATTTCAAGTCCGCGGCTTTCGTCGATACCCGCTTCCTCAAGAATTTCCGGCGGTATTTTTATTTCATCGGAAATATCCGCATTAAGCGATACCGAAACATTTTCGCCCTCCAAAAGTCCGAGAATTTCAAGCACCTGCGGACTGACCTTCAGGTTGCCTTTCTTGGTAATTTTGCTGTTAAAAGTAATCATGCTTCTTCCTCCAAATCAAAAAAAGTTATCTGTTTTTCTGCTTTCCCGCGCTCGTCCATATCATAATTTGCAATTAACAATTCCTTGAACATACTGCCGCCGTCAAAACGCTGCCGGATATTATTCAGCCGCTCGTAGGAATACATTTCAAACCCGCAGTACAGCTCCCGTATTTCGGGACAGTCGTTGTATGAAACAAGAAATTTCCCCGAAATATTTTTAAGAGAATTTCGCAGACGTTCATGGTCTGATTTTGTAAAGCCCACATTTTCGTAATAGCTTTCCGTAGCGAAATACGGCGGGTCGCAGTAGAAAAAACTGACCGCGCTGTCCTGCTGCGAGATTAATTTTTCAAAGTCGCGGTTTTCAATTACAACCTTTTGCAGCCGCCTCGAAGCCTGTTCTATCAGCGGAAAATTTCCCCACATTGAATGGGGTTTCCCGCCGAAGCTGTCGCACCCGCTTGCGTAGCTGTAACGAATAAGCTGATAAAATTCCGCCGCTCTTTTTACGTCGCCGATCTCCGCTTTTTCGCTGATAATATATTTTATTCTGTCAAAATCCTCGCGGCTGTTAAGCACGTAGCGAAGCCGTTCTATCAGTTCATCGCTGCGATCGCGGACACAGGTATACAGGTTTGAAATATTGCTGTTGAAATCATTAAAAATCTCAAAATCATTTCCCGGCGGCTTGCCGAAAAGTATCCACCCGCCGCCCCCGAACACCTCGATGTATTTTTCATACCAAAGGGGAAATCGGGGAATTATTATATTTCGGCTGCTTTTTTTGCCTCCTATCCAGCTCATAAAGCTGTTGATTTTTATCACCGCCTTTCGGCAGCAGCGCACTGCAAACGGCGGTAATTATTCCGTAAAAATAACAGCCGCCGTTCACAGGCTGACTGCATTTTTTATTTACATTTGCTGCTCCATATGGAGAGAATTTTCCGTAAATTCATCAATTGTCATTTCTTCGCCGAGAAAATTGTAATCGTCGGAATTCATTTGTACGCCTTGTTCCGCGCCCTCTATGGGTTCTTTCACAATAACCGTACCCCAATGATTTACCAATACAAATGATTTTAATTCATTGGCTTCGCCGTCGCAAGCGTCCCGCAAATCATATGCGTACAATCCGTCTGGCATGGTATTTCTGTCTATACGTTCGTTTGTAAATAAAGCCTCGCGTCCAAAAATCTCAAACGCTTCAAAATCGGCTTCGTAAACATTATCTGCCGCCGTTAAAAATCACCTCCCGAATTTTATTTCCGATAGCTGCCACAACCGGCACGGACACAGCGTTTCCCGCCATTTTATAGAGCTGTCCCTCTGATATTCCGAGAGCCGAAGCTTTTTCAAATTGTTCGTCCGAAAACCCCTGCAGCCGCCAGCATTCAATAGGCATTAATTTCCGCACCCTGCCTTTGTGAATAACGCCGTGCCGATCCTGAACGGTCAGCGTAAACATAGGCTCGTTCGGTTCTTTTACCCGTCTGCCGTTTTGCCGCGTTTTTTCTTTCTGCGGATTTATAACGGCTCGCGGTTCTTCAATAAAAACACCGGAGTGCTCGCCTTTGTGATTGGAAATTCCCGAATCCTGACGTGCGGTTATGCAGCGGGCGTTTTCGGTCAGCTTGGGGTCGGGGTTCATATCAATAAAATACAATCCCGTTTTTCCGCCCCAGCCGCCCGAACCCGCACACTGCGTTACGGCTGCTCCGTCGACGGAATAGACCCTTTGTCCCTGCGCCCCGTCGATAAGTTTCTGAGGATTCTTGCCTCGGCAGCTTTCGACAGGAAATATTTTTCCGGCGCATCGGAAATCAAGATATCCGACAATGAACACCCGCTTTCTTGATTGTGGGACTCCGAAATTTGCGCTGTTGCACAAACCCCATTCCAAACAATACCCCAATTCTGAAAGCGTTTCAAGGATCGTTTTGTAAGTTTCCCCCTCGTTATGCGATAAAAGACCGGGTACGTTTTCAAGCAAAAAAGCTGCAGGTCTTTTGGCTTTGATAATTCGGGCAATATGATGGAACAGAGTTCCTCGCGTGTCCTCGAATCCACGCCGCTTCCCTGCAACACTAAACGGCTGGCAGGGAAAACCTCCGACAAACAGGTCGAAGCCGGGTATTTCGTCGGTATTGATTTTTGACGCGTCATTAAAAAATACCTCCTTTTCGGTGTCATACATTGCACGGTAAACGGCTTCGGCTTTTTTGTCGATCTCACAGAAGCCTACGCATTCGTAACCTCCCGCAAGTTCAAGTCCCGACCGAAAACCGCCAATTCCCGCGAAGCAATCAAAAAATCGTACTGCGTTAAAAACCTCCTTTTACGAAAAAGGCTTTTGAAATATCACATTGACATTTCAAAAGCCTGATTTTCTTCCTGCGTAATTTTGTGGAAGCTATCTGCTTCGGGACAAATTCCAAGCTGTCGTCCGTTGTCAAAATTACAAAAAACAGTCCCTATATCATCGACCGCAATAACAGTCCCCATCGTTCCCGCCTCAACGGGACGGGGATCGTCGCCCATTCGGTCAAGCTGCACTCTCGTGCCGGGCGGGTACTGTTCTTTCAGCCAATTTATTTTGGCTCTGTTCATTCGAATCACCTCCTTTCGCTGTCAGCGACACATCTCCTGTAATCAATCTCACAAATTTTTGCAATGTGATCGCATAGCTGTTCCGGTATCACAGCTCTTTCTTTTGCATTTTTCAGACCCTGCGTACCCGTTTTGCTCCCTCGCGGCGCGGCGGTATGACAACTGTCGCCGTTATGACACATCGGTCTGAAATCCGGAGCAGGATGGTTTGTCCAAATATCGGTAGGTTTCATTCGTGCATCACCGTACTGACAATATGTGACTGTGTAACGTGACAAGCTCTGCATATATCTCATTTTTCTCAGCCCGCCGCGAGGATTTTCAATAAAGAAATATTTAGGGTCAAGCTCTTTGATGAGCAGCAAAACGTGACGGTTCACCTTGTCGCAGAATTTTGCGTATTCGCTGACAGCGTCTAAATTTCCGGTCGCCGGATTTTTGGTTCTGTGATGGCTTATCGCGGCAATTGAAAATGTAGAGCAGTCGGGACTTGCCCATATCACATCGGGTCTGCCGAAAATATTCAATATTTGCTTTGACGTAACATTTAATATATCATCATAAAGGTCGATATTTTCAAAATCCTTATTCCACTCCACGCTGAAAACCTTATGCCCGCGCTTCTCAAAGGCTTTTCCCACAGAGCGCGTTCCCGCAAACAATTCAAGTAATTTCATTTACCACCCCCTTTCTTGGTATGTATAAACGGAAGTCATTTTGGCTTCCGTTTAATAAAAAAGCACCCTATAAAATTTCCTGTTTTCTTTTATAAAAAACATTTTTGATAAAAATACCCTATAAAATTTCCTGTTTATTTTTATATAAAAACACTTTTTACCGAATACCTTTCGTTAAAGAAAATATTTATCCAGACAATACCCAACAAGATTTTCTGATAGATTTTTTATAAATTCGAATATTTAGGATATACCCAACAATATTTCCTTTTTTCGATTTTCGCGAACACTTTTACATACTCAACCCGCGCTCCTGCTGAATTTCCTCCTGCGCCTGTTTATCCAGTTCGGAAAGTGTTTCCGACATCGCCTCTGCACCCCTCAAATCGCGCTCACAAAAGGCTTTGTCGGTTTCGCTGTACCCAACCCTCCACGCGCTCTCAATTTGCTCGCACAGGTCGTTTACGCATGAGATTTTGTCATCCGGAAGAAGCCTTTCGCAAACCGTCTGCGAAGTTTCGATGTCATTATCCGGATAAATTTTCACTTTAATTTCATCCGTCCCGCCGATGGGAATATCATTGTCAATTCCTATGCTGCCGAGGTGGTCAGCCAGTTCATCGGTCGGCAATGACATAATCAGCGTATTACCATCGTAATCAACAATAGCTCCGATCATTTTCCCAACTCCATTTCTAAAATTTTTATACCGTTTTCAGCAATTAAAAAGCCGTTGAAAATAATGTATAAAATTAAATCGTCAACCAATTCTTTGTCAAAAAGCTCTGCCGCGGTAATTTCCGGATTGTTTGTATAAACCGTTTTCGCCGCTTTGTATAAGGTGTAGCCGTCTGCGGAAATTCCCTTTAAATTATTTTTTTCGAAATTCACCGCTCCGTTAATTATCGTATCGGATAAACATTTCCGCAAATTAAATTCCGCCGATAAAATAAAAACGGCCGCATAAAATTTGCAGCCGCCAAAAGGATTATTTTTAATAAAATTTCCGAAAATTTTTTCATGTTCCAAGTCATAAAAAAGCGTCCCCGATTTACGGTATATCGCCGCAATTCTCTTTGTAACATCGGGACGCCTCCAACTGTACAACAGCTTTGCCGCGGCATTTTTGTAATCGTCATAGCGGGTCAGCGTGACCCCGTTCACCCGAAATCCCGACCCCTTTGGCTTGAAATTCGGCACTGTCTGCATTTCACGTTCCACCGCCCTCCAATATGGAGTGTTCATAAACAGCATTTTTCAACTCATCTCCATTCCGTAATCCTCATCGAAATTTTCGTCATAATCCTCGTCCATATCCTCCGCTGAAGTTATGTTGACGTATTCGCCGATAATTGAAAGCGCTTCGGCATAGCTCCCCGAATCAAGAACGCGGGAGCGCATTTCGTTAGCTTCTGCCGACATTTTGTTGTCTTTCAAAGTACGCGCCGCAATTCCCACAAGGTTGAAGACATTCCCGTTCTGACCTATCAAAGGACAATCCGGCTTTCTCTTTTCGTTTTCCATTAGCAGTACCTCCATATTTTTTGCAACAAAAAAAGCCGCGCTAAGTTTTTACACTTAACACGGCTTTCTCTGTTTTGCACATATTTTATCATAAAATTTTGGCAATATTTATTTTTAGGGTTCAAGTCCCTCAAAAATCTTTTTTCCTACAGATTGTTGAATATCGACAATATTTTCGGATTTTTACCGCAAATTTTCTACCGTTTCCGTTTGCACGGGTTAAAACGTTTTTTCGTACACTCTTTTTTCCTTTTGTCACTATCCACAAAAATTAGTAATTTTTTTCTACAAAAAGGGTTCAAGTCCCTTTAGCCCCGAAAAACCGCCTAAAAATATCTATGGATTTTCATTTCGAATTTTGACAAAAGAATTGCCCTCAAACCGCCTATCTAAGCCATTTGAGAGCGAAATATCTTTTTTCCTATACAAAGATGGT
>CANQTP010000045.1 GCA_947626755.1 uncultured Clostridia bacterium | reverse complement strand
TCAAAAATCTAAATCCCGTGAATTGCCTTTTTCTGTTCTTGACTTCTTATAATATGCTCGGTTTAGCCACACCTACAGTTTAAAAAGCCTTTACAATCCGGAAAATATATGGTATAATAAATACACTCATTATGCTGCATTTGGAAATGAATGGCATATTTTATTTGAGATGGAGGAAAAGATCATGGCAGTGTCACTTAACAGCGCGGGCAAAGGAGAATATAAAGACAGATATGATCTTGTTGATGTCGTTATTGCAGACGGTGTTACAAAAATTGGGAAAGAAGCTTTTTATGAATGTATAAACCTTAAAAGCGTAAAAATTCCCGACAGCGTAACAAAAATAGGTGAAGGGGCTTTTGAAAACTGCCCAAACCTTGAAAGCATAACGATACCTGAAAGCGTAACAGAAATAGGGAACCATGCTTTTCAAGACTGTGAAAATCTTAACATAACAGTTCCGGGCAGCGTTACCGAATGGGGAAAATATTCTTTTGCCGGTTGTGAAAGTCTTAGCGTAACGATCTCGGACAGCGTTACAGAAATACGCGAAGAAGCTTTTTTCGGATTTAGTAATCTTGTAAGCGTAGATATTCCTGCCAACATAACAAAAATAGGCAGATCAGCTTTTTGGGAGTGTTTTAGCCTTAAAAGCATAACAATTCCGAACAGTGTTAAAGAAATAGGAGATCTGGCTTTTACCTGCTCAGGCATTACAAGCATAACCATTCCCGAAAGTGTTACAGAAATAGGCGAATATGCTTTTGAAGGCTGCACAGATCTCACTGAAGTAAATATACCTTCCCGCGAGTGGTTAGAGAACTGTAATACAGCAGATCGTATATTCAATGACTGTGAAAACTTGGAATATCTGACCTGTGAAAACGGAGAGAAGATACCTGTTCCCGAAGATCTGAAATAATAATGTGAAAGAGAGGAAAGGATCATGGCGGTAATACTTAACAGCGCGGTCAAAGAAGAATATAAAGGCAGAAATGATCTTGTTGATGTCGTTATTGCAGACGGTGTTACAGAAATCGGAGCCGAAGCTTTTAAAGGCTGCACAAGCCTTAAAAGCATAACAATTCGCGACAGTGTAAAGGAAATAGAATGGTTTGCTTTTGCAGGCTGTGAAAATCTTACAAGCATAGATATTCCGGACAGTGTTAAAGATATAAGTATGTTAGCGTTCAGCGAATGTTCAAGTCTTAAAAACATAACAATTCCGGGCAGTGTTATAGCAATAGGTCCCGCTGCTTTTGCAGGCTGCACAAGTCTTACAAGCGTAACGATCCGGGACGGTGTTTCAGGAATAAGTCAAGGTGCTTTTTTAGGCTGCACAAGTCTTACAAGCATAACGATCCCGGAAAGTGTTACTGAAATAGGGGAAAGTGCTTTTGAAGGCTGCACAGATCTTACAAGTATAAATATTCCCAATGGTGTGACGGAAATAAAGAAAGATACTTTTAAAGGCTGCGCAAGTCTTAAAAACATAACGATCCCGGACAGTGTTAAAGAAATAAGTAAAAATGCTTTTTCAGGCTGCACAAGCCTTGCAGGCATAACGATCTCTAACAATATGACAAAAATAGAAAAAGATGCTTTTTATAATTGTTCAAGCCTTAAAGATATAAATATTCCTTACGATTTCCGTAATTATTTTGTTGACGATCAAAAACTTAACATTACAAGCAGCGATCTTAACATTACAAACATAACCATTAATAAATCTGCTAAAGTACCTGTTAAAGTTGTAGGTGACAATGCTTTTTCAGGCTATGCAGGACTTAAAACAATAACACTTCCCGACAGTGCTGATGTAATAAACGGTGCTTTTAAAGGCTGCGCAAGTCTTACAAGCATAACTATACCGGATAAAGTTACAGAAATAAAAGGTACTTTTTACGGCTGCACAAGTCTTACAAGCATAACAATTCCTCAAAGCATTAAAAAAATAGGTCTCAACACTTTTTTCGGCTGTGAAGATCTTACTGAAGTAAATATACCGTCAAGTGCTTGGCTTAACGGATGTACTATAGCAGATCACATATTCAGCGGCTGTAAAAACTTGACACATCTGAAATGCAGCGATAACGGCACATTGATACCCGTTCCCGCAAATCTGAAATAATAAGAATTGCCCTCGCTTCAATACGAGGGCGATTTTTGTGCAAAAACGGTCTGAAAAATCTTTACAAATCGGAAGATGTATGGTATAATAAAATGTGTAAATTATACCTCATTTGGAAATATTTGATCCGTAAAAGGAGGAAAAGATCATGAACATATCGGGCATTGTAATAGGCGAAGGCGAGTATGCCGACAGAGACGATCTTGTTGATATCGTTATTGAAGACGGAGTTTCAGAAATAGGCGGAAGCGCTTTTTCAGGCTGCTCAAACCTTAAAAGTATAACGCTCCCTGACAGCGTAACGACAATAGGATGGCACGCTTTTTCAGGCTGTAAAAGTCTTGAAAGCGTAAATTTTCAGGGCGGTGTTCCGGAAATAGGTATGTTTGCGTTCAGCGAATGTTCAAGTCTTAAAAGTATAGATATTCCCTTTGGTGTAAAGGAAATAAGCTTCTGCGCTTTTATCGGCTGCAAAAGTCTTGAAAGGATAACGATCCCGAGCAGTGTAAAAGCGATAGGCTACGGCGCTTTTGCAGGCTGCGGACGCATTGAAAACATAACGCTTCCCGATAGAGTTGCCATGATAGCAGAAAAAGCTTTTTTTGACTGCAAAAGACTTAAAAGCATAAATATTCCCGAAAGCGTTAAAGTAATAGGCAGAAGTGCTTTTGCAAACTGCGGAGATCTTGAAAGCATAGAAATTCCCGAGGGTGTTGCGGAAATAGGCGAGAAAACTTTTTTGTACTGCACAAGCCTTAAAAACATAAATATTCCCGAAAGCGTCAGAGAAATAGGCGCGAATGCTTTCGGCGGCTGCGAAAGTCTTGAAAGCATAATTATTCCCAATGGTGTTGCAAGAATAGGCGATCTTGCTTTTGCACACTGCAAAGCTCTTAGATCTACAGACATTCCCGAAAGTGTAACAGAGCGCGGCACAGATATTTTTGAAGACTGTACAAGTTTATAATAAACCGTTGTCAGCGTTAAATCGTTTATGTTGATAAAATGCGTGTAGCTCCGCATTTTTGACCTATTTTAAAATTAACGGAGGGAAAATTATGATTTGTCCGAAATGTAATGCAAAAGCAAGCGATGATGCGATCTTTTGTGAAATGTGCGGGGAAAGAATAGGAAATAAGCGCGTCTGTCTCAACTGCGGAACGGAGCTGAGCGCGGCGGCGCGTTTCTGCTCCCGCTGCGGAACAGCGAACGCTCCCGCTGCAAATACAAATGCTGTGATACTCAGAAGCGCCAACAATGTAGAATATAATAAAAGAACGGATCTTGTTGATGTTGTTGTTGCTGACGGCGTCACGGTAATAGGAATCGGCGCCTTTGCGGAATGTACAAACCTTACAAGCATAACGCTTCCTGAAAGCGTGACCGAAATATGCGAGATGGCTTTTGCCAATTGCAAAAGTCTTAAAAGTATAACGATCCCGAGCGGTGTGACCGTAATAAAAAAGAATACTTTCAGCAAATGTGAAAGCCTTTCAAGCGTCATCATAAAGGGCAGTGTTACAGAAATAGATGATCTTGCTTTTTCAGAATGCAAAAGCCTTGAAAGTATGGATCTTCCCGAAAGTATGGTAAGGATCGGCAAGGACGCTTTTGCTCTCTGCACGAGTCTTAAAGAAATAAATATCCCGAAGGGATCAAAACAAATAGGCGAAGGCGCTTTTTTCAGATGTACTTCACTTGCAGGCATAACGCTTCCGAAGGGAATGACAGAAATAGAGGACGCCGCCTTTGCCGAGTGTACAAAACTTAAAAGCATAACCATTCCCGATGGTGTTGTAAAAATAGGAGTCGGCGCTTTCAGAGGATGCGGCTGCCTTAAGAGTATAACTATTCCCGACAGCGTTTCACAGATAGGCGAAAATGCTTTTAACGGCTGTGGATGGTTGGAAAGCATAGTTATCCCGAACGGAGTAACTAAAATAGAACAGTATACTTTCTGCTATTGTGACCATCTTAAGAGCGTGACTATCCCCGACAGTGTGACGGAAATAGGTGAATGCGCTTTCCGCAGCTGTGAAAGCCTTACCGATGTAACGATCCCCGAAAGCGTGAAAAAGATCGACGAAAACGCTTTTTACGGCTGCACAAATATCAATATTATAAAGCCCGATAATACCGACAGTTCATGTGAAAAAAGCACGGCGCCGTCCGGAAAAATAACACTTGACAGCGCAGGCAGGGAAGAATATATGGGCAGGACGGATCTTGTTGATGTTATTATTGCGGACGGTGTTGAGGTAATAGATTTTAACGCTTTTACAGGCTGTAGAGAGCTTGAAAGTATAGTGATACCCGGAAGCGTAAAACGCATTGCCATAAGTGCATTTTCAGATTGTAAAAAACTGAAAAATGTACATCTTTCGGGCGGCTTGGAAAGCATAGACAGCTATGTATTTGATGCCTGCAAATCGCTGAAGGAGATCAATATTCCCGATGGCGTGATAAACATAGGCAAAAAAGCATTTTTAAATTGTACGGGGCTGCAAAATGCAAGGATCCCCGATAGTGTTAAATTTATCGGCAAAGAAGCTTTCAAAGGCTGCATAGCACTGGGAAGCATCAATATCCCGAGCAGTTTAAAGGACATAGGCGGCTGCGCATTTGAGGAGTGTTTAAATCTGAAAGGCAGCATAACTATTCCTGAAGGAGTTAGTTCCGTTGACTGGAATACGTTTTTAAATTGCGGCGGACTTACAGGCGTAACGCTCCCGAAAAGTCTGGGAATGATCGGCGAATACGCCTTTGCGGGTTGTACGGGACTAAGTGAGATAATTATTCCTGAAAATGTTCAGAGGATCGATCATAGCGCATTTAAAGGCTGCACGGGAATTACAAGCATTGCTATTCCCGAAAGCGTTGAAATGATCGGCGACAGCGCGTTCTTTTACTGTACGGATCTTAAGGAAGTTACCATTCCTTCCGCGGAGTGGCTCGGCAGACTCAGGGACGGAAAAGGTATATTCAGGAACTGTCCCGGAGTTGAGTGTCTGCACTGCAAAAACGGCGGGGATATTCCCGTTCCTGACTTTATGAGATAGTATCAATAAAATTGCCTTCTGAAATATGAGGGCAATTTTTCATGTTCTGATAAATAATTTAAAAATCCCTTTACAAATTGGAAAACTTATGGTATAATAAGTAAAATGCGCGTTGTGCAGTATTTTGTCAGAATGCATAAGAACTATTTTAATGTAACGGAGGAATATATCATGAAATGTCCGGAATGCAATGCAAAATTAAGCGATGATGCAGTTGTATGCGAAGTCTGCGGAGCAAAAATTGCCCCTGTAAAACGTTTCTTTTCCCGTTTGGGAACAGGATCTGACGGCAAACCCATTCTGCCTAAGACCGTAAAAGTCAAAAGCATGGCTCCATGTATCTATAAAGACAGCACAGACATTGTAAATGCAGTTATTAAAGACGGGATCCGAAAGATAGACAAGGCTGCTTTTGCAGGCTGCGAAAATCTTTCGGGAATAGAGATCCCCGAAAGTGTTAAAGGAATAGAATGTTATGCTTTTTACGGCTGCAAAAGTCTTGAAAATGCAGTTCTTCCGAAGGACATTGACATAATTGCAGACAGCACTTTTGGCGAGTGTTCAAGCCTTGTGAGCATAAATATTCCCGAAAGCGTAACTGCAATTGCTCCGTTTGCATTTTGCGGCTGCACGAGCCTTAAAGAAGTAACGCTGCCAAGCGGTCTGACAGAAATAGGCGAGAATTCTTTCGGCAGATGCGCAAGCCTTTCAAGCGTCAATATCCCCAAAGGTGTTGCAGAAATAGGCGAGTCTGCTTTTTCGGGCTGTGCAAGTCTTTCAAGCGTCAATATCCCCGAAGGTGTTGCAGAGATAAGCGAGTCTGCTTTTGCAGGCTGCACAAGTCTTAAAAGTGTAACAATACCCGATACCGTTTTAAAAATATGTAAGTCTGCTTTTGCGGGCTGTACAGATCTTGAAAATATAATAATTCCCGACAGCGTGAAGGAAATAGATGAGGGTGCTTTTGAGGGCTGTCCCTGCGAAAAAAATATTACTTACGGCATCAGAAAGACGATAATTGAAAGTGCAGGCAAAGATGAATACAAGGACAGGAAAGACCTTTTTGAAGTTGTTATTCCAGACGGAGTTTCCGTAATAGGCAGCGGAGCTTTCTGGGACTGTGAAAATCTTAAAAGCATAACGCTTCCGGAAAGTATAACTAAAATAGGAAATTATGCTTTTTTGGGCTGTAAAAATCTTGAGAACATAAATATCCCATACGGTGTTAAAGAAATACCTATGAGTGCTTTCAGCGGATGCAGTGATCTTAAAAGCATAACGCTTCCCGACAGTGTTACCCAAATATACAATGGTGCTTTTGGAGGCTGTCGGAGCCTTACAAGCATAAATATTCCTGACGGTGTTGACTTTATAGGCTGCGGGGCTTTTGAATATTGCATATCCCTTAAAAGTATAAATATTCCTGACAGTGTTAAAGATATATTGCCGCGAGCTTTCAACGGCTGCGAAAGTCTCACGGAAATAAATATTCCGGACGGTATTAAAGAAATAGGAGAAGAAACTTTTGCAGGCTGCAAAAAACTGAAAAGCATACATATTCCCGAAAGTGTGAAAGCGATAGGCGAAAATGCTTTTGAAAACTGTATAAGGCTTGCAGATATAATTATTCCCGACAGTGTGACCCGGGTTGGTGAAGACGCTTTTGTAAATTGTCCCCGCAGGAAAGGTACAGACACAGCGGACAGTTCAAGTCCGACAAAGCTTGGCAGCGCAAATGCAAAAGAGCACAGCTGCAGGACGGGTCTTGTCAATGCTGTGATCGCAGACGGCGTGACACAAATAGGTGAAAGTGCTTTTTGGAGATGTACAGATCTTGAAAGCGTAAAGCTCCCGGACAGTCTGACCGAAATAGGCGAAAAAGCTTTCCGTAACTGTACGGCTCTTAAAAGTATAACTATTCCGGATAGTGTTAAAAAGATAAGCGAAGGAGCTTTTACCGGCTGTAGGGTTCTTGAAAGTATAAACATTCCCGATAATGTTACAGAGATATGTGATCTTACTTTTGGAGCCTGTGCGCTCCTTGCGGATATAACGATCCCCGAAAGAGTTACAAGGATAGGTGAAAGTGCTTTCCGTGAATGTGAAAGTCTTAAAAGTGCAACGATCCCCGATAGTGTGACCGAGATAGGCAAAGGTGCTTTTATGGATTGCAGAAGTCTTGAAAGAATAAACATCCCGTCCCGCGACTGGCTCATGAGATGCAATATATCAACCGAAGCATTTAACAACTGTTTAAAATTAAGGTATTTTTATTGCAAAGACGGCGAGCGGATCACAAATCCGTTTAATATTAATGAAGATATTGCCTTCTGAGATTGGGAGCGGGTCTTACAATATATTCCATATAAAAATGTTCACGGTTTTTTTGAAAAAATACTGGACATTCTTTTGAAAGTGTGGTATAATATATTGTATTTGATAATAACGGAGGTTGCAAGACAATGTCTTTATTCAAAAGAGCCGCGGCAGCATCTGCTGCTTTGTTAATGACCTTATCCCTTGCTTCATGCGGGAAGGACACCGTTCAGGGAGCTGTGATCGACGGAGTTGAGATCCCTGCGGGAATATTCATTCTCTATCAGTCAAATGCTCTTTCCGAAGCATATTCTCAGCTGTCGGATCAGCTTGGCGAGAGCGATGATATGTCCGCGATACTTGATCTTACCATTGAGGACGAGCCTGTCACCGACTGGGTAAACGATAAGGCTATAGAAAATATGAAAAAATATGCCGCCTATGAAACAAAGTTTGACGAACTTGGTCTTTCTTTTCAGAATAACGAGGATAAGATCGTCACTTCCACTGCGGAACAGTGGTGGGAATACATCGGCGAGCAGTATGAAGGCTACGGCATAAGTGAACAGTCATACATTGACGCGGGTGTCAACAGCCGCAAAGGCACGGCGATATTTGAATACTATTACGGCAAGGGCGGCGAAAAGGAAGTTCCCGAGGAGGATATAAAGAACTACCTTACCGAAAATAATGCCCGTATAAAGTATATTGAAATGACTCTGAAAGATGCAGAGGGCAACGTTCTCAAATCCGAGGACAAAGAGGACGTAAAGAAAATGGCTGATGAGTACATCGAAAGGCTCAAAGGCGGAGAAAGCTTCGATACTATCGAGGACGAATACGCAAGCTATGTTGATGCTCTTTCCGCTTCCGATGACGAGACCGCAGAAGGAGAAGATGTTATAGAAAGCGAAGACATATCAGAGGAAAGCGAAGAAACGTCCGAAAGCGCCGATGCGGAGACAGAGGAGGCTCCCGATTACGGAACGGTAATTGCAAAGGATTCCTCCGTTCCTGCCGCTTCCGTTGCGGAAAAGTCGTTTGACGGCAGCATAAATGTCGGAGATTATGTTCTTGTTGAGGACTATGAAGCATATTATATCGTGAACAAGCTTGACCTGTTTGCAGATCCCGAGTATCTGGAGAACAGCAGCGACACGGCGCTTCACGCACTTAAAGATGAAGAATTTGACGAAATGGTAAGCGGCTGGCTCACCGAGCAGAACGCGCAGATAAATCAGGCTGCCATTGAAAGGTACAAGCTTGACAAACTTGTCTGATAAATACTTTTTATGGGCGGGAACGATGATTCGTTCCCGCTTTTGTTTTAAATATTAAAAAATTGTATAAAAATAAAATTATCGTTGAAAAATCTTTCCGATAGTGGTATAATATATAAAATATATCCTGACGCAGGAGGAACAGCAGCATGAAAAAAGATCTGTTAAAAAATTCTAATAAAAAAGCTGCCGTTTTCACCGCCAACGCACTTATTATCTGTACTTTTATGATGATAATAATGGATGTACTGAATACGGCAGGTGTGTTTATTCTGGATAAAACTTCCTTTAACATCGTTACATTGATATGCGGCGTGATAATGTGTGTCCCGAAGCTGATAATGATCATTCGCGGCAGATATGAGGACTGGATGAGATATATAATAATCGCAAGCATTGTAATTGCCGTGGGCGTTGCCTATGCCGTGCTTACTTTCCATATGGTGATGGCGTTCACACTGCCGCTGCTTATCTCAATGATGTTTTTCGATAAGAAACTTACGGTGTTTACATCGGCGGCAACTGCCGTTTCAATGATAATTTCACATATTGTCAGCGTTTATACATCGGTGGTGTTCGATGATCCGCTTGTCACTATGAAACAGGTGATGATCTTCGGACTGCTCCCGCGGTTGGCAATGTTTGCGGTGATCTCCATAATATGCATTGTTATCGGCGTTAAAGCAGATAACATTTTCAACAAGTTCATAGAATACAACACCGAAAGCGATATGCGGAACCAGAGCCTTGATACCATTATAAGCGTTTCAAGAACGCTTTATACCGTAAACGATCTTGCGGAACTGACGGAAATGATAAGACAAGCGGTAAGCAATGCGGTTTCGGCTATGCTGGGATATTCCTGCACGCCCGAAACATCGGCGGGGATCTTCTGCGAGAACGGTACACTTAAACGTATAAGCGGCGATGCAAGGGGAAAGGATATTTTCCACGGCAGCGTGGTGGAATCCATTGTGGGGGACGTTTCTTTTTCCTATCCCGTTAAGAAAGAACCCATGCAGGAATTTATAAAAATTCAGAAAAACAGCGTGGGAATGTGCTTTTACAACGATGAAAAACTTGTGCTGTATGTTTCGGCGGTGTTCCCGCCTTCGGACGATACCGATCAGATGAAGAAGCCGATGAGGATCTTCTATAACAATATCAGCACCGCAATAAACCGCACCATGCTCAATGAAAATATGTTCAGGGCGCAGGAATCGGTGATACTTTCCTTTGCGGAGATCTCCGAGTCCAAATCACATCAGACAGGACAGCACGTAAAGAGAGTTTCGGAGTATACCAAGGTAATGGCATCATTTGCAGGATACGGCGAAAGTAAGTGCAGCGAGATCGCTCTTGCGGCTATGATGCACGATATAGGCAAACTCATGATCCCGCCCGAAATTCTTGAAAAGCCCGGCAAACTTACAAAGGAAGAATTTGACGTTATAAAGACTCATGTCACATACGGCGAGGAACTGCTGAAGAATTCTCCCGGAGAAGTTATGAGCATGGCTCGCAGGATCGCTCTTCAGCATCACGAACGCTGGGACGGCAACGGCTATCTGGGCTATCGCGGCGAGGAAATAGATTTTCTTGCAAGGATAGTTGCGGTGGCGGACGTTTTCGACGCTCTTGTTTCAAAGCGTTCATATAAGGACGGTTGGGCGCCTGCGGACGCTTATGCTGAGATAGTAAGTCAGAAGGGAAAACAGTTCGCGCCACACGCTGTGGACGTTTTCATTGAAAGCTACGACAAGATACTTGAAATTCTCAAGCGTTATCCCGATGAGATAACACAGCCTGTATAGATCCGCACCCGCGTATGGTGATGATTAAAGAAAAGAGGTAAGATCATGCCCGATATAATTACGATCGGAGAAATGCTGGTGGATTTTACCACCGTACAAGCCGAGGACGGCGTTTATTATAAAAGGAATCCCGGAGGAGCGCCCGCAAATGTTGCGGTAATGGCTTCAAAACTCGGCGTGCCAACCGGTTTTATAGGGAAACTCGGCAATGATATGTTCGGACACTATCTGCAATGGGTACTTGAAAAGGAACACGTTGACACGAAAGGCGTTATCCTTGACAAGAGATTTTCCACTACCCTTGCTTTTGTGGGCAAGGACGAGGATTCCGAACGGAGTTTCGTATTTTACCGTCAGAACAGCGCGGATCTGAACCTGAATTTCAGCGAAGTGAACCTGAAACTCATTGACAGCTGCAAGCTGCTCCATTTCGGATCGCTGCTTCTTACGGGCGAACCTTCCCGCTCTGCGGTAACAAATGCTGTTGAGTATGCCAAGGATCACGGAAAGATCATCACCTATGACCCCAACTGGCGGGAGCAGCTCTGGGAATCAAAGGAAGAAGCCTTCAAGGCTATGCGGAGCGTTCTCAGGTATGTTGATATAATAAAGGTATCGGAGCTTGAACTCCAGATAATCACCGACTGTGCAACGCTGCTGCCGTCCATTGCAAAGCTTCTTAACATGGGTATCCGCGTTGTGTGCATCACTCAGGGAGCAAAAGGCTGCATTATTGCCACAAAGCACGGCATAGAGCGTTTCCCCGCATTCAAAGTCGAAACGGTGGACACTCTCGGATCGGGAGACAGCTTCTTCGGAGCGTTCCTGTCGCGGCTGGTTCTTTCGGGTAAATCCATTGACGAGATAACCATGGAGGATCTCCGGGATTTTGCAATTTACGGAAACGCCTGCGGTGCGCTCAGTTCGGCAAAAGTGGGAGCGATCCCCGCTATGCCCACTCATGAGGAGATCGCCGCGCTTATTGCGGAGGGAAACACCGACACGGATTCCTACAAGATCTGACAAAATTAACAGACTGTTCATTGACGTAATTGCACAAATATGGTACAATAACTTTGTTAGATTTTTAACAAAGATTATCCTTAGTAGAGGGCGGGAAACCGACTTTTACCGAAAATTATATGAAAGGCTGATAAATTATGGCAAAAGAAAAAAAGACCGCCGCTGCCGGAAAGACCATTGATAACGAGAAAATGATCAACGATCTGGTAAGCAGGGCAAAGGTCGCTCTTGACGAGTATATGAAACTGGATCAGAAACAGGTGGACGCTATTGCCGAAGCAATGGCGCTTGCAGGACTTTCCGCACAGGGAGAACTTGCACGCATGGCTGTTGAGGAAACAGGGCGCGGCATTTACGAGGACAAGGTAACAAAGAATATCTTCTCCACCGAATATATCTGGCACTCCATAAAGCATGAAAAGACCGTTGGGATCATCGAGGACAACGTTGACGAAAGCTATATGGAAATTGCAGAGCCTGTGGGAATTGTCTGCGGCGTTACACCTACCACGAACCCCACTTCCACCACAATGTTCAAATCCATCATCTGCGCTAAGACGAGAAATCCTATAATTTTCGGCTTCCACCCCTCCGCTCAGCAGTGCTCGAAGAGAGCCGCGGAGATCGTTCGTGACGCTGCCGTAAAAGCAGGCGCGCCCAAGGATTGTATCCAGTGGATCGAATATCCTTCCGTTGAAGCTACGGGACTTCTCATGAACCACCCCGATGTTGCAACTATCCTTGCAACAGGCGGTCCCGGAATGGTAAAAGCTGCATATTCCGCAGGAAAACCCGCCCTCGGCGTCGGTCCGGGAAATACTCCCTGCTACATTGAAAAGACCGCTAACCTGAAACAGGCTGTTCACGATCTTATCCTTTCAAAATCTTTCGATAACGGCATGATCTGCGCTTCGGAACAGGCGGCTATAATTGACGCGGAAATTTACGATGAAGCTGTTGAATTCATGAAATATCACGGCTGCTACTTCGCAAAGAAAGACGAGATAAAGAAGATACAGGACGTTGTTATAGACGTTGAAAAAATGGCTGTTCAGTCATGGGTAGTAGGACAGTATCCTTGGCAGATCGCCGAAAAAGCAGGCATAACCATTCCCAAGGAAACGAAAGTCCTCTGCGTGGAACTGGGCGGCACGGACGCGGAAAAATATCCTCTTGCCCTTGAAAAGCTTTCGCCTGTTCTTGCTGTTGTAAAGGCAAAGAACGGAAAGAACGCATTTGAAATGTGCGAGAAAATGCTTCTCCACGGCGCAGGACACACCGCCGTTATACATTCCTCGGACGAGGAAGTAATTGAACAGTACGGCGAGACAATGAAAGCAAGCCGTATAGTGGTAAATTCTCCCGCTTCTTTCGGTGCTATAGGCGATGTTTACAACTCCATGGCTCCGTCACTGACACTGGGCTGCGGTTCTTACGGCAAGAACTCCGTTTCGGAAAACGTTACCGCCAAGAACCTTATAAACAGAAAGAAGATCGCAAAGAGGAGATTGAATATGCAGTGGTTTAAAGTTCCGGAAAAAATTTATTTTGAACCGGGTTCAATACAGTATCTTTCAAAAATGCCCGACATTCACAGGGCTATGATCGTCGCGGACCCCGGAATGGTCCAGTTTGGTTATGTGGACAGGGTAACCTATCAGCTTAACAAGAACCCTAATAACCCAATTGTTGAAATTTTCTGCGACATTGAGCCGGATCCCGATCTTACCACAGTCCGCAAGGGTACAGAGGTAATGAATGATTTCAAACCCGATGTTATAATCGCTCTCGGAGGCGGTTCGGCTATGGACGCTGCAAAGGCTATGTGGCTGTTCTACGAGAATCCCGACGCTGACTTTGTGGGAATGGCTCAGAAGTTCATGGACATCAGAAAGAGAGTTTACAAGTTCCCCAAACTGGGCAAGAAGGCAAAGATCGTTGCAGTTCCCACAACTTCGGGAACAGGCTCGGAAGTAACGTCCTTTGCGGTAATTTCCGACAAGTCCAAGAATATGAAATATCCTCTTGCGGACTATGAGCTTACTCCCGATGTTGCGATCATCGACCCCGAGTTTGTTTATACCGTTCCGAAAGCGTCCACCGCGTTCACGGGACTGGACGTTCTCACCCATGCAATAGAAGCGTATGTTTCCATTCTGGCAAACGACTACACCGATGCGCTTGCACTTCATGCGATAAAGCTTGTTTTCAAGTATCTGCCCACTTCTTATAAGAACGCAGATCCGCTTTCAAGGGAGAAGATGCACAATGCTTCATGTATTGCGGGTATGGCGTTTACAAATGCTTTCCTCGGCGTGAACCACTCGCTTGCTCATAAGCTGGGCGGAGAATTCCACATTCCTCACGGTCTTGCAAATGCGTATCTGCTCCCTCACGTTATAGAATACAACGGCGAGCAGACACCTACAAAATTTGCGGCATGGCCTAAGTACGATCATTATATTGCTCCCGAACGTTATGCGGAGATCGCCAAGATGATGGGCTTTGCACCTCAGAAGGCTTCCGATCAGGAATGTGTAAAGGCTCTTGCAAATGCGGTAAGAAAGCTTATGAAAGAGGTAAACATTCCGCTTTCCATCAAGGAAGCAGGGGAAAAAGATCCGCGCTCCTACATTGATCCGAAGGTTTACGAAAATGCTCTGGAAAGCCTTGCATATAAGGCGTTTGACGATCAGTGCACCACAGCGAACCCCAGACTTCCGAGGATCAACGAACTCAAAGAACTTTACAGAAAAGCATATTACGGTGAATAATAACAGACCCGCCCGATCTGAATTGATCGGGCGGGTTTATCTGTCGAAAAATATATTTTAAATTTGTTTTGAAACAGTCCACCGGACTGTTTCAAAAGATAAATAATCAGATAAATTGTTTATTTCAAGGGGAAAGCCCTCAGCCAAACGGAGTTTGGTTTTCGCAGTGGCTTCCCCCTCTTGCCGCCTGCGCGGCGGAAACGACGCTCGCGTCGTTTTTATTCACACCCCAGCGGAGCTCTTAAAAGGGGAATTCCGCCGTCCTGCGAAAAACGAACTTCGTTCGTTTGCGGCGAGGGGGCTCAAACGAACACAGTTCGTTTTTCCCTCAGACCCCACAGCCTTGAATGAAAGGCTGGCGAGCTTTTTCCTCAATTTTGCGCTTCGCGCAAAATTGTAATTACTTTTTAACAAAAATTTTTATTATTTCGCTTTTTCAACAACATGAACATCAAGCTGATTGTAAGGAATATGGATATTTTCCTCGTCAAACTTTTCCTTTACCTGCTGGATAAGATCAAAGTAAACGTCCCAGTAATGGGCATTTTCCGTCCAGACTCTGACGGTGATGTTTACCGAGCTTGCGGAAAGTTCGCCGATCCTTACAAAAATATCCTTATCCTTGTTGATGAATTGCTGCTTGTCTATAACGCTTCTGATGGCTTCCATAGCCTTTTTGTGGTCGCTGTCATATGAGATGCCGAACACAAGATCGACCCGACGGTCGCTTTCGGAACTGTAATTTACCAGTGACGATGTGGAAACAGTTCCGTTGGGAATGTAGATGTCTTTATTGTCAAGAGTAACAATTTTTGTAAAAAGTATGGAAATTTCTTCAACAACGCCTGCGTATGCGCCTATTTCAACATAGTCGCCGACTTTGATGGTGCGGTTTATAAGCAGGAGAACTCCGCCTGCCACATTTGAAAGGCTGTCTTTCAGCGCAAGACCTACCGCAACGCCCGCAGTTCCGAGAACTGTGATTATGGAAGTCATTGGTATTCCAAGCACACTCAATACTATTATAATAACAAGCGCGGTAATTACTATCTTAATGACCGAGGACAGGAACTTCTGCACAGTCTTGTCCATTTTGCTGTGTTCAACGCCCTTTGCGAAAAGGTTAAGTATCAGCTTATTGAGAAAAGACCCCACTATGTAAATAACTATTGCTATCAGCAGCGTGGGGATAAAGTTTACCACATTCTGGATCAGACCTTCAAAATATTTCATGCTCATTCTCCTTTCATAATAATATCATTATATATGTATTTTTATGTCGATAATAGTAGAATTTTATGTATTTTTGTTTAAAATATTATTAATTATCGACCTTTCCCCGATATTTTTGCGAATTAACAATTATGCCTTAAAATAATCTATAAAATGTGATTTTTTTAGCAAAAAAAATATTGCAAATTTATCCGAAATAAGCTATAATAAATTATATATTGATTTAAGGAGTTTTTTCTATGGAAATGCAAATGGAACTTTCTTATGTATTTGCCGTGGTGATCACAGGACTTGTGGTGGTTTTCCTCGGACTTATACTTCTGATAGCTTTTATAAGCCTTATCGGAATGTTCTTCAAGAAAATGTCACAGAAAAATAAGCCCGCCGCTAAACCTGCCGCTCCCGCAAAAACTGCCGCGGCAGTGAAGATACAGCCTGCCGCAACTGTTCAGCCCGCTGTTTCTTCGGAGGACGATGACGAGATCATCGCAGTAATTTCTGCCGCTGTTGCCATGATGAGCGCATCGGACGGCAAAAATTACCGCGTAAAGTCAGTCCGCGCAGTTTCGGGCGCACCTGTTGGAAACGCTTGGGCTTCTGCCGCCCGCATCGAGGCTGTAAGACCATTCTGACGGCTGTACAATTAGTATAAATTTACTCAGAAAGGAAACCGATCCAAATGTTTGATGTATTTAAGGAAGCGATAACCGAACTTGCCACCACAAGCGGATTCGCCGCCATCGGTTGGAAAGAAATAGTAATGATACTTATTTCTTTCGTATTCATGTATCTTGCAATTGCAAAGAATTTCGAGCCGCTGCTGCTGCTCCCCATTTCTTTCGGAATGTTGTTGACAAATCTGCCCCTTTCGGGACTCTATAATCCCGACCTGTTCATTATCAACGAAGAGGGACACATCGACGTGCTGAACGTCCTAACAAACGGCGGTCTGCTCGACCTGCTGTATTTAGGCGTAAAATTGCAGCTTTACCCGCCGCTCATCTTCCTCGGCATAGGCACTATGACCGACTTTTCGCCGCTTATTGCAAATCCTAAGAGCTTTCTTCTTGGTGCTGCGGCACAGGCGGGAATCTTCATCACCTTTATCGGCGCGGCTCTGCTGGGAATGTCCCCCACGGAGGCGGGTTCTATCGCAATTATCGGCGGCGCGGACGGTCCTACGGCAATTTACGTTTCCAGTAAGCTGCTGAAACCTACCGACACTATCGACACGGGTACTATCGCTCTGGCGGCATACACTTATATGGCGCTTGTTCCCATTATCCAGCCGCCTATTATGAGACTCCTTACCACAAAGAAGGAACGCTCCGTTGTTATGGAACAGCTCAGAACGGTTTCCAGAACGGAAAAGATAATTTTCCCCATTGCCGTAACAATAGTAATTTCTCTGCTTGTTCCTTCCGCAGCTCCGCTGGTCGGTATGCTCATGCTGGGAAATCTTCTCAAGGAAAGCGGCGTTTGTCAGCGTCTTGTTGATACTGCTCAGAACGCTCTTATGAATATAGTAACCATCTTCCTCGGCGTTTCCGTCGGCGCAACGACTCAGGCCGACAAGATCCTGAATCTTTCCTTTGCAAAAGTTATAATCCTCGGCGTTATAGCGTTCTCAATAGGAACTGCCGCAGGCGTTCTCTTTGGAAAACTTATGTATGTTGCTACAAAGGGAAAAGTAAATCCGCTCATTGGTTCGGCAGGCGTATCCGCAGTTCCTATGGCGGCGAGAGTTTCCCAGAAAGTGGGCGCAAGCGAAAATCCCACAAACTTCCTGCTCATGCACGCTATGGGACCGAACGTTGCAGGTGTTATCGGCTCGGCTGTTGCCGCAGGCGTACTGCTCAGCATTATCTGATAGGAGGAATTTTAAATGCTTACGGATATCGAGATCGCACAGCAGGCTAAAATGCTGAAAATTACCCGCATTGCCGAAAATCTCGGCATTGATGAAGACGATATAGAACCTTACGGACATTATAAGGCGAAGCTGTCCGAGTCGCTTTTCATGAAAACTGCTTCTAAGCCGGACGGAAAGCTTATACTTGTTACCGCCATAAACCCCACCCCCGCAGGCGAGGGAAAGACCACCATGTCCGTTGGACTTGCGGAAGCTATGGCTAAGATCGGCAAGAACGCAGTTCTTGCTCTCCGTGAACCTTCCCTCGGACCCGTTTTCGGAATAAAGGGCGGCGCGGCAGGCGGAGGCTATGCGCAAGTCGTTCCCATGGAGGACATAAACCTGCATTTCACGGGAGATATGCACGCTATCACAGCGGCAAACAACCTGCTTTGCGCGCTTCTTGACAACCATATGCAGCAGGGGAATGCTCTCGGAATAGATCAGCGCAGGATCATGATAGACCGCTGTCTTGACATGAACGACCGCGCGCTTAGAAATATAGTCATAGGCATGGGCGGAAAGGTCAACGGCGTTCCCCGTCAGGATTCGTTCAGGATCACCGTTGCAACGGAAGTAATGGCTATACTTTGCCTTGCTTCCGATCTTACCGATCTGAAAGAACGTCTTGGACGTATTCTTGTGGCTTACACCTACGAGGGCAAACCCGTTTACGCAAGGAATCTGGGTGCTCACGGCGCTATGACCGCGCTTCTCAAAGACGCTCTGAAGCCTAACCTTGTCCAGACTCTGGAAAATACTCCCGCTATCATGCACGGCGGACCTTTCGCGAATATTGCCCACGGCTGCAATTCCATACGAGCAACGAAACTTGCTCTCAAACTGGGAGATTACTGCATCACCGAAGCGGGATTCGGCGCGGATTTGGGCGCGGAGAAGTTCTTTGATATCAAGTGCCGCTTTGCGGGTCTGAAACCTTCCTGCGCAGTCCTTGTGGCAACTATCCGTGCGCTGAAATACAACGGCGGCGTTCCGAAAGCGGAACTTTCCGCAGAGAATGTGGACGCGCTGAAAAAGGGCATTGTGAATTTGCAGACGCATATTGAAAATATCCGCAAATTCGGCGTTCCCGTTGTTGTGGCAATAAACCGTTTCCATACAGATACGGACGCGGAGATCGCATATCTTAAAGAATTCTGCGAAAAAATGGGCGTTGAAGTTTCCCTTGCGGAGATATTTGCCAAGGGCGGAGAAGGCGGCATTGATCTTGCAAATAAAGTCTGCGCCGTTATAGAAAAAGGACAGGCGGATTTCAAGCCCATTTACGATGAGAAACTTCCCATCAAGGAAAAGATCGGAATTATCGCAAAGGAAATTTACCGCGCAGACGGTGTGGCATTCACCGCGCAGGCTGAAAAGGCTATCAAGGAGATAACAGATCTGGGCTTCGGGGAAATTCCCGTATGCGTTGCAAAGACCCAGTATTCGCTTTCCGACGATCCCAACAAGCTTGGAAAACCCGAGAACTTCAACATTACAGTCCGTGACGTCAAACTTTCCGCAGGTGCGGGATTTGTGGTCGCGCTCACAGGCGATATAATGGTAATGCCGGGACTTCCCAAAGCTCCCGCAGCGCTTAAGATCGACTGCGACAACAACGGAAATATTTCCGGACTTTTCTGATATGAATAAGTAAAATGCCGGTTCCCGCAGAAGGGAGCCGGCATTTATTATAAAATTTTGCTGATCCCGAAGAGACTGTTTAAAAGCAGATAGTTCTGCGGGAACGGACGCATGATGTTCCAGTAACCGCAGCCGCGTATGCCTTTTTCCTCGGCGAGCAGGAATTTTTCGCGGAGACTCCGCACGTCCTCAAACCATACCACGTGTTTCTCGCCGAAAATGTCGGTGTAGTAAAAATACGGACTTTGAGAATAATTGTCAAAAATTATCTCGCTTCCCGTTGAAACTGCAAGCTGCGCCGCGCCGATGTTCCCCATGGTAACGGCTTTTGTTATGCCGCGCTCATAGGGGATTTTCCAGTCATAGCCGTAATTAGGGATCCCCAGAAAAATTTTCTCCGCGGGTATTTCCGTAAGGGCATATTCAAGCACGCGCCGCACGTTGGGCAGGGGAGCCACTGCCATCGGCGGACCGTATGTATAGCCCCACTCATATGTCATAAGAAACACAAGATCGGCAGCCGAACCGAGAAGTTCATAGTCGTGGGCTTCGTAAAGCGCACCTTTCTGAACGGGTGAAATTTTCGGCGCAAGGTCAACGTGTACCGTCAGTCCGTATTCTCCCAGACGCCTGCGGGCGTTTTCGGCAAAAGCCGCAAACGCTTCCCTATATTCTGCGGGAATGTACTCAATGTCAATGTCCAGCCCCTGCGCGTCCTTTTTGATGATCGTATCTATCAGATCGCTTATAACGATATTCTGAAAGTCAGTGTCTGTCAGCAGCTTTCCGATCTTTCCTGTATCGAACGTTCCGTCGGTGTTTATGCTTGAAAGGCAGAGCAGAACAGCCGTTCCGGAATCATGCGCGGCGGAAATTATCCTGCTGTCATTGACGTTTATTATCTCTCCGCTTTCGGTAAATCCATATCCGAAAATTATGATATATGTCAGATAGGGCAAAGCCGAAGCAAGGACAGCGGGATCTATATAGCTGTACGCAAAACCGCTCGTTTCCTTTTCGGAAAGCTTTCTGCCGCGGTAGGAAATAACTATCTGCGTGCCTTCGGGGATATATTTCATTCCCGTGAGCGTGGGATTGTTCCTTAAAAGCTGCATGACGTCTGTGCCGTACATTCGAGCCGCGGAGTAAAGCGTTTCTCCCGTCCTGAAAGTATGGACGACCTCAGGGAACAGTATCAGAAGCGCTTGCCCCACAGCAAGCCCGCGGTCATATGCAAGCATATTGTCGGAAACTATCCTTTGCGCTGAAACCCCGAACTTTTTGGCAATGGAATAGACCGTATCTCCGGGGCGGACAATATAAATTTCCAAATAGATCACTCCGATAAAATACTGCGGACGAGAAAAGATCCCGTCCGCTTGTTTATCCTACATTTCCGCCGCTGTTGGGAAGAATGTTGTAATTCCTGTTCGGACGTCTGTTAGGATAGTAAAAGTACACGAATTTGATGGAAAATATGTCGCAGATGATAAAATTTTCATTGTCGTCATCATAAAGCGTGACATAGCTTGTTCCCACAAAGAAAAGTATGCCCTGCTTGCGCTGCATTCTTTCCGTTCCGATGAGAAATTCGATAACAACATATTCTCCGATGTTATCGGAAAGTATCTTCTGTATCGAACCTGCCATTTCTTCGCCGTCAAAGGTCTGCTGCACGGGAGTTACAAATTCCCTTCTTGTCCTGTTCCGCTCGATGATCTCGTTGATGCCGGGCAGGTCGGCGGAGCTGTTCATGCTGTGCATATTATTCATTCCGTTCATGTTGTTCTGACCGTTCATACTGTTCATTCCGTTCATATTTCCGTTATTCCTGTTTCTTTGGGGATTTCCCGGTCTGTCATAGTTGCCGTTCATAGAAAAACATTCCTTTCATAAAAATTAGTTCATGTGTCGGCATAAGCAGCTGTGGGGTTATAGAAGCAGTGATCGCCTATCCGTATGGCAAATTCTCCGACCTTGGAGGGGAAATACTGCTTGCAGGAAGGGCTGAACGGGTTGAAATACCAGAGCGCAAATCCGAGATTTGAAAGACGGTTCCCTGCTATTGCCCAGTTTGCAATATCATAATGCACCTGATCGGGACGCATATTATAAATAGTCTGCGGGTTATACTGTCCGCCGACGGTCTCCCGTACGCAGTCGAACTGTCCCGGCTGATAAATTATCGCGCGGATAGTTTTTTCAAGTCTGCCGTATTCGCCGTAAGTGATGTTCACTCTGTTCATAACAACACTTGCAACGGCTTTCATGCCGTTTTCGCCTTCTCCGCCCGCCTCGCATTTGATTATGCGGGCAAGTATTTCCAGATCAGAAAAAGCCATAGAAAATTTCCCTCCTCGTATTATGTTTATTAGCCCTGAGCAAAACACCGAAAAACAAGTAATAACGCAGTTTTGCCGGGATAAAGTTTTCAAATTGTCACTATA
>CANQTP010000044.1 GCA_947626755.1 uncultured Clostridia bacterium | reverse complement strand
TGTAGGCTGTAGCAGTTATGAACTTCAGAAAACCGATAAGGTGGAAGATATTTATTTGCAGGCAAAAATTCCCCTTGAGGTTGGGGGGACTGTTTACGCATATGCAATAGGAGTTTCTAAAGATTCGTGGGATAAAAAACGCACTGACGGATTTGTACTTATTGATGAGGACGGCAGTATTTTCACAGATGATGACAGAGACAATCCCGAAAGTTTCTGGGGATATTGGAACTTTTACTATTCGGAATACAAATGCCCGGAAGAACACGTTGACATAACGGCAGACGGGATCATAAAAAGAAATGATTAATTATTATTATGTAAAGGAAAGATATTATGACAAGCAAACAAAGATCAATTTTAAAAGGCATAGCCCAGACCGAGGACACCATTTTGCAGGTGGGGAAAAACGGCATTATCGACACTCTTGTAACTCAGGTCTCGGACGCGCTTAAAGCTCGGGAACTTATCAAAATGAAAGTTCAGGACGGCTGTATGCTTTCTCCTGCGGAAGCCGCCAACGAACTTGCGGAGAAAACCAAGTCGGAAGTTGTTCAGGTCATAGGCAATAAATTTGTGCTTTTCAAGCGCAACCCGCAGAAGCCTAAGATCGACCTTAAAGCAAAGTGAGACTGGGAGTTTTCGGCGGAAGTTTCGACCCCGTTCATCTGGGACACGTCGGTCTTGTAAAGCAGGTCCGCGAAATTTGCCGCCTTGATAAAGTTATCGTCATGCCTGCCGCTGTTTCGCCCTTCAAAACGGACATCACCCACAAAGCCGTTTCGGGGGAGGACAGGCTGGAAATGTGCCGCCTTGCCTTTGAGGAGTTTCCCTTTGCGGAAGTCAGCGGCTACGAAATTTCCCAAAAGGAAGTAAGTTATACCGTGAATACCCTGCGGCATATCCGCAAGCTTCACCCGCACGATGAAAGCTTCTTCATAATGGGCGGGGATATGCTTCTTTCCTTTGAAAAATGGCGGAATTATGAAGAAATTCTTTCTATTTGTACTTTGTTGGCGGTGTCAAGGGAAAACGATGCAGAAGATGTGAAAACTCTTGAAAAAACGGCTTCAAAGCTCGGAAAATACGGCACTGCAAGGGTTGTTCAAATTGAAACTTTTCCTGTTTCTTCTACGGAAATTCGTGAAAAAATTAAAAATAATTCGGATATATCTTGCTATGTTCCCAAAAATGTAGTAAAATATATATCGGAGCATGGTTTGTATACCTGTTAATTGTATCCGAGGGGGAATTTTTATGTATTCCGCAGAGGAAATTATTGATATTCTGGACATAAGGCTTTCAAAGAAACGCTATCAGCACAGCCTGAACGTTGCGGAGGAAGCACGCAAACTGGCAGGACATTTCAATTACCCCAATCCCGAAAAAGCCTATATTACGGGACTTTTACATGACATCTGCAAGGAGATACCCAAAGATGAACAGCTTGCTATGGTAAAATCATCGTATCTGGACGTCACCGACGTGGAACTTGATACCCCGCCGCTGTATCATGCAATTGCGGGCGCGTGGTATGCCGAACAGGTACTTCATATACGGGACAGCGATATGCTGAATGCCATTCGTTACCATACGGTGGGACGAGCACGCATGAGTCGTCTGGAAGAGATCATCTATCTTGCGGATCTTATCTCTGCGGACAGGGATTACAAGGACGTTAATAAAATGCGCAAAATTTCCTATCAGAGCATTGAAAAAGCTATGCTGGAAGCGCTGAGATTTTCCATAACGGACGTTGTGGGGAAAGGTTCTATGCTACCGGAGAATACCATTGAAGCGTATAATTATTACATTTTCATAAAAAAGAAAGACAAGGAAAGGACGGAGGTCAAATGACACAGGACGAAATTCTGGCGGAAGCCGTTAAAATTCTCGACAACAAAAAGGCGGAAGATATCCGCGTCATTAAAATAGGCGATCTGACAATAATTGCCGACTATTTCATAATCGCAAACGGCATTTCCACCACACATACAAAAGCCCTTGCGGACGAGCTGGAATTTCAGCTTAAAGAAAAGGGAACCGAACCCCGTCAGATCCAAGGAAACAATGGCGGCGGCTGGATAGTTATGGACTATTCCGACATAGTTGTACACATATTCAACAAGGAAACAAGGGATTTTTACAATCTGGAACGACTCTGGAGCGACGGAAAGGACATTGACGTTTCACAATTTCTGAAATAGTATACGCTCTGACTTCTGAAAGGAGTAAGATCATGGCTCTTTCTGAAAGCGCCGCAAGAGGTGAAAAGTCTGCCGCGACAGCGGCGGTGTTGTGTTATATCGCGTCTGCGCTGTCTGTTCTCACGCTGAATATACTGTTGGCGGCGATAGGTTTCTACGCCGCGGGACAGATGAAGAAGGGCAGTATCGGCGGGAAAAATCTCTGCATTTTCCTGCGGATCGCCGATATATTTGTCCTTGGTGCAATGCTTTTTGCGGTGTACCGCTTTGTAAGCGCGGACGTTTTTCGGATAGCGTTGATCCCCGCCATGATAATTGCCGCTCTTGACATGATAATATTTGTAATTCTTTCAAGCGGAGACGCAAAGGCGTTTTTTGAGGAAAAACTCCGCGAGCAGGATCCCGGCAACGACAATAATTTTGAAAAGGAATGATATAAAATGGAAAGATATGATTTTGCCGCAACGGAAAAAAAGTGGCAGGATTATTGGGAAAAACATGAAAGCTTCAAAGCCGTTACAGGCAGTCCCAAGAAGAAATTCTACGCTCTGGTGGAATTCCCTTATCCCTCGGGACACGGTATGCACGTGGGACATATCAAGGCATACTCGGGTCTGGAAGTTGTCAGCAGGAAACGCCGCCTTGAAGGCTATAACGTTCTGTTTCCCATAGGATTTGACGCCTACGGACTTCCCACCGAAAACACCGCCATCAAGGACGGTATCCACCCGCGTATAGTTACCGACAGAAATATCGAAAAATTCACGAATCAGCTTAAAAAAGTCGGCTTCTCCTTTGACTGGTCAAGAGTTATCGACACCACGCAGGAAAGCTATTATAAATGGACTCAGTGGATCTTCCTCAAACTTTTTGAAAACGGACTTGTTTTCCGCGACAAGACTCTTGTAAACTATTGCCCAAGCTGTAAAGTCGTGCTTTCAAACGAGGATTCTCAGGGCGGAAAGTGCGATGTCTGCCACAGCGAAATTATTCAGAAATCCAAGGAAGTATGGTATCTTCGCATTACCGAATATGCCGACAAACTGCTTCAGGGGTTGGACGAGGTGAATTATCTCCCCAATATCAGGCTTCAGCAGGAGAACTGGATAGGCAAGTCTACGGGCGCATTTGTAAATTTCTCCATTAAGGAAAACGGCGAGAAACTGCGCATTTATACGACTCGTCCCGATACGCTTTACGGCGTAACGTTCATGGTAATTGCTCCCGAACACCCTATTATCGAGAAATACCGCGATTCTATCGGAAATATTGATGCTCTGGACGCTTACAAAGCGGAATGCGCAAAGAAAAGCGAATTTGAAAGAACTCAGCTTGTTAAGGATAAAACAGGTGTAAAGATAGATGGCTTGACAGCGATAAACCCCATCAACGGCAAGGAAATTCCCGTTTACATTTCCGACTATGTAATGATGGGCTACGGAACAGGCGCAATTATGGCTGTTCCCGCACACGACACCCGCGACTACGAATTTGCAAAGAAATTCGGAATTGATATTATTGAAGTTATCAAAGGCGGGGATATTTCCAAAGAAGCCTATACGGGCGACGGCGAAATGGTAAATTCGGGCGTCCTTAACGGTATAACCAACAAGAAAGACGCTATTGAAAAGATGCTTGAGATCCTTGCGGAAAAAGGCTGCGGCGAAAAGGGCGTTCAGTACAAAATGAAAGACTGGGCGTTCAACCGTCAGAGATACTGGGGCGAACCCATTCCTATAGTTCATTGTCCGAAATGCGGAATGGTAGCCGTTCCCTATGACGAACTTCCGCTGAAACTTCCGCCTGTGGATAATTTTGAACCCGGTCAGGACGGCGAAAGCCCGCTTGCAAAGATAGATTCTTTCGTAAACTGCAAGTGTCCGAAGTGCGGGGGAGACGCAAAACGCGAGACCGATACCATGCCTCAGTGGGCAGGTTCTTCATGGTACTTCCTGCGTTACTGCGATCCCAACAACGATGAAGCGCTGGCTTCAAAAGAAGCTCTTGAATACTGGATGCCTGTTGACTGGTACAACGGCGGTATGGAACACGTTACAAGGCATATGATATATTCCCGCTTCTGGCATCATTTCCTTTATGATATAGGCGCGGTGAACACTCCCGAACCTTACGCAAAGAGAACTGCTCAGGGACTTATTCTCGGTCCTGACGGCGAAAAGATGAGCAAGTCAAAGGGAAATGTTGTTGACCCAAATGACGTTGTGGAAACCTACGGCGCGGACGTTCTGAGAGTTTATGTTCTGTTCATGGGCGACTATGAGCAGGCAGCACCCTGGAGCGAAAGCAGCGTTAAGGGCTGCAAGCGTTTCCTTGACAGGATATGGGCTTTGCAGGACAAACTTATTGACGGCGATGAGTACCGTCCCGAAATGACAGCGGCTATGCACAAGACGATCAAGAAGGTTTCAGAGGACATCGAGGCGATGAAGTTCAACACTGCAATTGCCGCCATGATGACGCTGCTGAACACCATTGACGGCATCGGAAGCATAAACAGGGCGGAATACAAGTCCCTGCTTATGCTGTTAAATCCATTCGCTCCCCATATTACGGAAGAAATTTACAATAACAATTTCGGCGCGATACTCAGCGAACAGCCATGGGTAACTTATGATGAGTCGCTTTGCGTGGAAAGCTCCGTTGAAGTTGCAGTTCAGGTAAACGGCAAGATCAAAGCAAAGATAATGGTGCCTTCCGATGCGGAACAGCCCGAAGTTCTTGAAATTGCCAAGAAAGACCCGAACATCTCGGGACTTGTGGACGGAAAGACCATAGTAAAGGAAATTTATGTAAAAGGCAGATTGGTAAATATTGTTGTAAAATAATATTTTCTGATACCTTGCATAAAATTTCGAGCGATATTTTGTATAGTTTTTTTTGGATAGCGCTTGACAAATTGAGTATACATGAGGTATAATAGAATAGTTATATCATGTATATAAACCTCTGCCGTTAGGCAAAGGGAGGGAATTAAATTGGCAGAAATCCGTGTTGGTAAAAACGAATCACTTGACACCGCTCTTAAGCGTTTTAAGAGAAGCTGTGCCAAGGACGGCGTTATAGCTGAGGTTCGTAAAAGAGAACACTATGAGAAGCCTTCGGTAAAACGTAAGAAGAAGTCCGAAGCTGCTCGTAAGCGTAAGTATTAATTGCTTATTATCCGCTGCGGTCTGACCGCGTTCGGAACTGCTCCGTGCAGAGTCGTACAAGCGCTCCTGCAGGCAGTATATTAACGCTTAATTGCAAAAAAGCGGGCAGAATGCTGTTCTGTCCGCTTTTTAAAAATTTCTGAGGGAAATTTTGTGAAAACACTTGCAAAATTGTCGGAAATATGGTAGAATGTCTTTAGACTGATCTAATACTTTATTTTGAAAGTCAGCAGATGGACCGAGGCTGCTGCTTCGGAAAGGATGGTTTAATTTATGATAACAGCAGGCGATTTCAGAAACGGCGTTACATTCGAGGAGGACGGAAGCGTTTTGCAGGTAGTCGAGTTCCAGCACGTTAAGCCCGGAAAAGGCGCTGCATTCGTAAGAACTAAAGTCAAGAACGTTATTACAGGCTCCGTTGTTGAAAAGAGCTACAACCCTTCGGCAAAATTCCCTACGGCTTTTGTTGAAAGAAAGGATATGCAGTATTCCTACACAGACGGCGACCTTTACTATTTCATGGATCCCGAAACTTATGAGCAGGTGCCTATCAGCTCTGCGGAACTTTCCGACAACTTCAAGTTTGTCAAGGAAGAAATGATCTGTAAGGTATGCTCTTATAAAGGCAAGGTCTTTGCCGTTGAACCCCCCAACTTTGTTGAACTTGTTGTTACAAAGACAGATCCGGGCTTCAAGGGCGATACTGCTACAAATGCCACTAAACCCGCTACTCTTGAAACAGGTGCTGAGATAAAAGTTCCTCTCTTCATTGACGAGGGCGAAACTATCAGGATCGACACAAGAACAGGCGAGTATATGGAGCGCGCATAAGCGCATATAAACTATAGTCTGCGGATCTTTCCGCGATGCGTCAAAAAGGAGGAGTTATTATGGATCTTAGCGAAAAGGTATCTTACCTCAAAGGTCTTATGGAAGGTCTTAATGTTGATGAGTCCACCAAGGAAGGCAAAATTCTCACTGTAATGGCTGATATCCTTTCTGATGTGGCTTTATCGGTCGAGGATATGCAGGATCAGGTTGATGAAGTTGTGGAAGTCGTTGATATGCTTGATGAGGATCTTGGAGAGATCGAGAAGGATTATTACGACTTTGACGGCTGCTGCGATGATGACTGCGACTGCTATGATGATGAGGACGATGATGACATTTATGAAGTCGTTTGTCCTACCTGCGGCGATACCATCTGTCTGAATGAAGGTATGTTGGAGGAAGGTTCTATGACCTGTCCCGGCTGCGGCGAACTTCTGGAATTCGACCTTGATGATGAGGACGAGGATTAATTTCCGGAAAATTTGAATTTAATAAGATGTTTCAGGGCGAGGTGAAATTCCTCACCGGCGGTAATGGGGCGTTCTGCCTTTAGTCCGCGAGCGGATAGAAATATCCGCCGATTCGGTGCGATTCCGAAACCGACGGTACAGTCCGGATGAAAGAAACGATACACATTTCAGTGCATTTGCGCCCGTGAAAAATTTTTCGCGGGCGTTTTTTATTTTAGGAGGTAATTTTTATGCAAAATGCAGAAACGCTTCACCATGAGCAAAAATCACACATGGACACGAAAAAACTGACAGTTCTTGCAGTCATGACGGCAATGGCGTACATTGCAATGATGCTTTTCAAATTTCCCGTTGTGCTGTTCCTGAAATACGAGCCGAAAGACGTGATAATCACAATAGGCGGGTTCATGTTCGGACCTGTGGCATCGCTTGTGATGTCCGCGGTGGTTTCGCTTGTGGAAATGGTAACTGTCAGCGACACGGGACCTATCGGCGCGCTGATGAACTTCATTTCAACCTGTTCTTACGCCTGCGTGGCGGCGATCGTTTATAAGAAGATACATTCTCTGAAAGGCGCGGTGATCGGTCTTGCTTCGGGAACTGTGGCAATGGCTGCGCTTATGATGGCTTGGAACTACCTTATTACGCCGCTTTACATGGGTATTGACAGGGCGACCGTGGCGGGAATGCTTCTTCCTGCGTTTCTGCCCTTCAACCTGCTGAAAGCAGTTCTCAACAGCGGCATAACAATGCTTGTTTACAAACCGCTGTCAAACATTATGAGGAAAGCCCATGTTCTCCCCGAAAGCACGTCCTCGGGCGGCGGAGAAAGCGGTTTCAGGAAATATGCTTTTGTTTATATCATTGCGGCGTTTGTGATAATTACCTGCATTGCGGTAATTGTTATCTGGAATATGAAGTAAAATATCCCCGTGCTCGTTGCGAACACGGGGATAATTTTTATTATTTTACTGCCGCTTTTAGTGCTTCCGTCTTGTCGGTGCGTTCCCATGCAACGCCAAGATCTTCACGTCCCATATGACCGTAAGCCGCAAGCTGACGGTACTGGGGTTTCCGCAGGTCAAGTTCCTTGATGATGGCAGCGGGACGGAAATCAAATACTTTTTCCAGCGCGGAAGCTATCTTCTCATCGCTGACCTTTCCCGTTCCGAAAGTATCTACCATTATGGAAACAGGGTGGGCAACGCCTATTGCGTATGCAAGCTGAACTTCGCATTTATCTGCAAGACCTGCCGCTACTACATTCTTTGCGGCGTATCTTGCAGCATATGCTGCGCTCCGATCCACCTTTGTGGGATCTTTTCCGCTGAATGCTCCGCCGCCGTGACGGGCGTATCCGCCGTATGTATCAACTATGATCTTGCGTCCTGTAAGTCCGCTGTCGCCCTGAGGACCGCCTATGACGAAACGTCCCGTGGGATTTACAAAATACTTTGTATCAGAAAGCAGCTCCGCGGGAACTATGGGTTTTATTACCTTTTCAATAATATCCGCTCTGATCTTTTCAAGGGGAACTTCCGCGGCGTGCTGCGAGGAAACGACTATAGTGTCAACTCTGACGGGCTTGCCGTTTTCGTATTCAACAGTGACCTGAGTTTTTCCGTCTGGACGAAGATAGGGGAGAACTCCCGTTTTCCTGACTTTTGTAAGCCTTTTTGCAAGTTTATGTGCAAGCGAGATGGGCATAGGCATAAGTTCGGGAGTCTCGCTGCAGGCAAATCCGAACATCATTCCCTGATCTCCTGCGCCTGTGGAGCTGTCGTCCTCGCCGTTTTTGTGTTCAAGAGCATCGTCAACTCCCATGGCAATGTCGGAGGATTGCTCGTCAATGGACTGGAGAACGGAGCAGGTATGTCCGTCAAAGCCGTATTTTGCGCGGTCGTAGCCGATGTCTATGACCACTTGCCTGACAATTTTAGGAATATCCACATAGCATTTTGTGGATATTTCGCCCATACACATTACAACGCCTGTGGTGGTGACGGTCTCGCAGGCAACACGTCCTTCGGGATCTTGTGCGAGAATCGCGTCAAGGATCGCATCGGAGACCTGATCGCATATTTTATCGGGGTGACCCTCGGTAACGGATTCGGATGTAAACAGCATTTTAGACATATAACTCACCTTTCCTTTTATGATCCGATATTAAAAACAGCGCCGGAAGATCCAAGCGCTGCGAAATTTTCATGAAATTCCTCATCTTTCGGATAAATTCCGCAGGATTTAGCACCTTTTCTGATAAGGAGTTATCATCAGGTTGCCGGGCTTCACAGGACCAGTTCCTCCGCCGCTCTTGATAAGGTATTTTATTTTAATACAGACAAAGTATAACATATTTTGCGGTGCTTGTCAATAGTTTTCTGCAAAATATTCACGGTATTTATGATTAAATAAACTATGAATTTATTTTTGTGAAATTATTGATCATATAGCAAAAAAATAGTTTGTTATTTGACGTGCGAGGGGGGGAAAAGCACCAAAAGGGATATTTTATATAAAAATTGATTATATAGTAATAAATTTATTTATTATTCAACGTGCGAGGGGCAAGACCAAAAAGGGAAGGGGACAACCAAAAACTTGATAAGAACGCGGTTTGTTTTGGAAACTGCGCGGCGACTTATCAAGTTGTGAAGTTCCATCATTCACCCAACGGTCTTCTCCCACTCGCAAGTCGAATAACTAATATATTTTTGCTTGTTTTGAAACAGTCCACCGGACTGTTTCAAAAGGCAAATAATCAAATAGATTGCCTATTCAAGGGGGAAGCCCTCTATCGCAGGGCTTCCCCTCTTGCCGCCTGCGGCGGCAATTCACCCCTTGCGGAGCTCTTAAATATGGGAGTTCCGCCGTTCTGCGAAAAACGAACTTCGTTCGTTTGCGGCGCGGGGCTCAAACGAACACCGTTCGTTTTTCCCTCAGACCCTGCAGCCTTGAATGAAAGGCTGGCGAACTTTTTCTTCAATTTTGCGCTTCGCGCAAAATTGCAATTGTTTTCCATCAGATTGATATTTGTCATATACGACACTCCTCCGCCGATACATTTTCTTGAAAAGAATTTTTAAAATATGGTTGAAATTTCTGATAAACAGGTGTATAATAGAAGAGAATTATTTTTTGTAAAGGAGAATTTCCCCATGTATAACGATATTATGGATACTATAGGCTTCGTTGCCAATGCCGACCCCGAAGTCGGCGAGGGCATGAAGAAAGAACTTGCCCGCCAGAGAAGAAATCTGGAGCTTATTGCCAGTGAAAACCTCGTTTCTCCTGCGGTAATGGCGGCAATGGGTTCGGTGCTTACAAATAAATACGCCGAGGGTTACCCCGGAAAACGTTATTACGGCGGCTGCGAATGTGTGGATATTGTGGAAAATATCGCTATAGAGCGTGCAAAGAAGCTTTTCGGCGCGGGATTTGCAAACGTTCAGGCACATTCGGGCGCACAGGCGAACACCGCCGTTTATTTTGCACTCCTCGAACCGGGCGACACCGTTCTGGGAATGAGCCTTGCACACGGCGGACACCTTACACACGGTTCTCCCGTAAACCTTTCGGGAAAATATTTCAACTTCGTTTCCTACGGTCTGGGAGACGATGAGACTATAGACTATAACAAGGTTGAAGCTCTTGCCAAGGAGCATAAGCCGAAACTTATCGTTGCGGGAGCGTCTGCTTATCCGAGGATAATAGATTTTCCAAGACTCCGCGAGATCGCCGATTCCGTTGGCGCATATCTTATGGTGGATATGGCGCATATCGCAGGACTTGTAGCCGCGGGAGTTCACCCGTCGCCTGTGCCGTATGCACATATCACTACAACTACCACTCATAAGACCCTGAGAGGTCCAAGAGGTGGACTCATTCTCACAAACGATGAGGAACTTGCTAAGAAGATAAATAAAGCCGTTTTCCCGGGAATTCAGGGCGGACCTCTCATGCACGTCATTGCGGCAAAAGCTGTCTGCTTCGGGGAAGCGCTTAAACCCGAGTTCAAAGAGTACGGCAAGAAAATTGTCGCAAACGCTCAGGCACTTGCCAAAGGACTTGTTTCAAGAGGTTTTGATCTTGTTTCGGGCGGAACGGACAACCACCTTATGCTCGTTGATCTCCGTCCCTTCGACATTACGGGCAAGGAACTTGAACACCGTCTTGATGAGGTATATATTACCGTAAACAAGAACGCCATTCCCAACGACCCGCAAAGTCCGTTCATTACAAGCGGTGTGAGAATAGGCACTCCTGCCGTTACAAGCCGCGGGCTTGGCACTGACGACATGGAAAAAATTGCGGAGTTCATTTACCTTACCGCAAAGGATTTTGAAAACAAGGCGGACGAGATCCGCGCAGGCGTAAATGAAATTTGCGCTAAATATCCGCTTTATGAATGATCTCTGAATTTAATAGTTTGTCCCCGTTTTAAGACCGATACGGCTTTAAAACGGGGAAATTGCTGATAGGCTGTGATCAAATGAATACTCCTCTTGCGGACAGGATACGTCCGAAAACTCTTGACGACGTTGTTGGACAGTCTCATATCCTCGGCGAGGGAAAACCGCTTCGCAGGATAATCGAAAACGGAAAGATCCCTAACATGATATTCTACGGAAGCTCGGGAGTGGGGAAAACCACTGTTGCGCGGATAATTGCCGAAAATGCGGGAATGAAACTCCATAAACTGAACGGCACCTCCGCTTCGATATCCGACATCAAGGACGTTATTGCCGATACAAACACCATTGACGGCATTAATGGCGTACTGCTCTATCTGGACGAGATACAGTACCTTAATAAAAAGCAGCAGCAGTCACTGCTTGAATATATTGAAAACGGTCAGATAACCCTTATCGCTTCCACCACCGAAAATCCGTATTTTTACGTTTACAATGCAATAATAAGCCGCTGTACGGTGTTTGAATTCAAACCTCTTACGGCGGAAGAGCTTATGCCTGCAATAACGCGGGCGTTCCGCATTGCGGCTGATGAAATGGGACTTAAAGTCAAAGTTGAAAAAGGTGTTGTGGAACACATTGCCCACGGCTGCGGGGGAGATGTGCGCAAATCCATAAATACCGCAGAACTCTGCGTTCTTTCCGCGGCGGGAACGGACAGCGAGATCGTCATTACAAAAGAAACCGCCGAAACGCTTACACAGCGCAGCAATATGCGCTATGACCGCGACGGCGATTCTCATTACGATATTTTGTCGGCTTTGCAGAAATCCATACGCGGTTCGGACGAGAATGCCGCGCTCCACTATGCTGCACGGCTTATGGAAGCGGGGGACATAATCTCTCTTTCGCGGAGACTTCTTGTCATTGCGGCGGAAGATATAGGTCTTGCATATCCGCAGGCAATTGCAATTGTAAAAGCCTGCGTTGACAGTGCAATGCAGCTGGGACTTCCCGAAGCACGGCTTCCGCTGGGAGAAGCTGTTATACTTCTTGCCACCGCGCCCAAATCCAATTCGGGCATAATGGCGATAGACGCGGCTCTTGATGATGTGAGAAACAGGGATTGCGGAGATTTCCCGAGACATCTTCAGAATAAGCATTTTGACGGCGAAGGTGCGGCTGTTGTGGGACAGCATTATCTTTATCCCCACAATTTCCCCGATCATTATGTGAAACAGCAGTATCTTCCCGATCCGATAAAGGACAGAGTTTACTATGAGTACGGCGACAACAGGACGGAACAGGCTGCAAAACAGTATTGGGAGCGGATAAAGGGGAAATGATCACTGTTCCCCGAACCTGCTTTCAATTATTTTCGGAGAAAGGTCGGAGGAGTATTTCCAGTGCGAAATATGCCCTTCGGTTATGAAATATTCGGGCGGACGGTGTATTGCCGCGCCGTTGAAAACGTCAACGATTATGAGTTTTACCTTCATCTTTTCGGGAATAAGGGCTTTTATGTAAACGCTTGCGTGCTGTCCTGCCGAAACGCCTTCCTTTGGCTCGGCAAGTCCTGCAAGATTGGGCGCAAGTTCAACAAATATACCATAATCTTCCACGCTGCGGATAATTCCAGAAACGGTCTCTCCGTAGTTGAAACGGGAAGCGTTTTCCTCCCATGTGCCGAGAAGTTCTTTGTGGGAAAGCCAGACTCTTCCGCCGCTGATGTCCTTTATAACAACGAAAATATCCTGTCCTGCCTGAAAGCGGTCGGAGGGGTGGGAGATCCTCGAAACGGATATTGCATCTATGGGAATAAGGGACGGTATCCCGCAGCCTATGTCAACAAACGCCCCGAACTGTTCAAGATGGGTGACTTTTGCGGGGATCACATCTCCCGGGGAAAGGCGGGAAATAAATTCTTCCATGCATTCCTGCTGGGCGGCTTTCCGCGAAAGCACGGCATTGTATGCTCCGTGTTCGTCCTTGTAGATCTGCTTTATCTTGAAGCAAACGGGCTTGTTGACTTTTGTTATAAGGGCAATATCCTTAGTGGTTCCTTCGGCGATCCCTATTGCCCCCTCTTCACGGGGAATGACGGCTTTTGCGCAGGGAATATCAAGGTGCAGATCGTGATCGTTATCGCATATCAGTACGCGGGCTTCAAGGGTCTTATCCTGAAGCATGGCTTCCTGCATGGCAAAAATTGACTTTAAGCAGTTCTGGTTTTCGGGCGCGGCGAATATCGCGCCTTCAGGGCTGAAATTTTTCATTTTGTACCTCCCGGGTTTTGATAGAATTGTATCGGTTCGCTTTTCAATTCTATGCGCAGACGCGGGAGGATATTCTATAATTTGGAAATGTTTCTTCCGCCGTAACCTATGATGATCCTTGTTGCCAGCGACTCTTCCTCACGGCGGCAGACGACTTCAAGAATATGATCGGAAGCGGCGTAGTCCTGCTCGCTACCCTCGGCATTTCGGATATAGGCGGCATTGTAGATGGGCATGGAATAGGTGGGAGACGTTCCCGAAAGTGTGTTGAAAGCGGCAAAGTTGTTTATGCTGTTTGTGGGCTGTTTTGCGCTGATGTCACGCGTTCCCACAGATGCAAGGGGAGAAAGGGCTCTTTTTAGCGCTCCTGCTGCATGATCCGCGCTGTCGGGGGAATCAAAGCTTGCTCGTATCTTCATTTTTATCACTCCTTCTGAAAATTATATTTTTAGTTTACAAAAAATTTCTTAAAATATTGATGAAAATAATTGCCTTTGGCAGTAATATGTGGTATAATATCTTTGCATGTTAATTTTTTGGTTCGGAGATGTGGAATATGGATATTCGTCCCAAGGATATTCTTGTTATGAAAAAAAAACACCCTTGCGGCGATAACCGTATGCTGGTGCTCAGGTCGGGAATGGACTTCAAGCTGCGCTGCTGCGGCTGCGGTCATGAATTCATGGTTCCCAGAAGCAAAATTGAAAAAAATGTCAGAAACGTTGAAAGGACGGAAACTTCCGAGCCGTAGCGTGTTTTCTTTTTGTTTGGAAATATTTTGAAAGGAAAATGCGAATGTTTGAAAAATTAAGGCTCACAGAGCAGAAATATAACGAAATAAGCGAAAAGCTCACCGATATGTCGGTCATTTCCGACAATAAGCTTTACGCTTCCCTTATGAAAGAATATAAGGATCTCACTCCCGTTGTGGAAAAGTACAGGGAGTATGAAAAGTGCAGGAAAACTATGGAGGACGCCCGAGAATTGCTTGACGAAGGCGGTTCGGACAGGGAAATGAAGGAACTTGCTCAGATGGAATTTGACGAGAGCAGGGAACAGCTGGAAATTCTCAGCGAAGAACTGAAAATTCTGCTTCTGCCGAAAGACCCAAATGACGAGAAAAATGTTATCATTGAAATCCGCGGCGGCGCCGGCGGCGAGGAAGCGGCACTTTTCGCAAATTCGCTGTTCCGTATGTATTCCATGTACGCGGAGGCAAGGCACTGGAAAACGGAAGTTCTTAATGCGAATCCCACAGAACTTGGGGGATTCAAGGAGATAAGTTTCAGCGTTGAGGGGGAGGGCGCGTATTCGCGGCTGAAATATGAAAGCGGCGTTCACCGCGTTCAAAGAGTTCCCGAGACCGAATCACAGGGACGTATACACACTTCAACGGTAACGGTTGCAGTTCTTGCGGAAGCCGACGAGGTGGAACTTGAAATTTCTCCTACAGACCTGAAAATAGACGTTTTCCGCGCGTCGGGAGCAGGCGGTCAGCACATAAACAAAACGGAATCGGCTGTGCGGATCACGCATATTCCCACAGGCGTTGTTGTGGAATGTCAGGACGAGCGCAGCCAGTACAAGAACAAGGACAGAGCCATGAAGATACTCCGTTCCAGACTGTATGAATCGCTTATGGAAGAACAGAACGAAAAGATCGCTTCCGAAAGAAGGTCACAGGTCGGCACGGGAAACCGTTCCGAACGGATCAGGACGTACAATTTCCCCGAAAGCAGGGTAACGGATCACAGGATAGGTCTTACGCTTTACAAGCTTGAATATATATTGAACGGCAGCCTTGACGAAATAATAGACGCCCTTGCAACGGCGGATCAGGCGGCGAAGCTGTCGGCTCAGGGTGACGAATAAAGGTGGATCTGATGCAATTTGAAACAAAGCTGCTTTCATCTTCCGATGCGGACATAAAGGAAGCGGCTGAAATAATTTTAAAAGGCGGAATTGTGGGAATGCCCACAGAAACAGTCTACGGACTGGCGGCTGATGCGGAAAACGCCGATGCAGTGGCGGAGATCTTCAGAGCCAAGGGCAGACCGCAGGACAACCCGCTGATAGTTCACATAGGGGATATTGCGGACTTTGAAAAATACGCAAAGAATGTTCCCGATATGGCGTATAAGCTTGCGGAAAAATTCTGCCCCGGACCGCTGACAATGGTTCTTCCGAAAAGAGACAGGATCCCCGATGTTACCAGTGCGGGGCTTGACACGGTGGGTATCCGTATGCCGAGCCACAAGGCTGCGCTTGCTCTTATAAGGACAAGCGGGAAAGCTGTTGCCGCGCCTTCCGCAAATCTGTCGGGTAGTCCCAGTCCCACAACGGCGGATCATGTTATGAACGATATGCGGGGACGCATTCCCGCGATAATTGACGGCGGAAGCTGTCCTGTGGGTGTGGAAAGCACGGTGATCTCCTTTGAGGGAAATGCGGTGCGGATACTGCGTCCCGGATTCATTTCTGCGGAGGAACTTTCGGAATTTGCGGAGGTAATAATTGACCGCCACATTACGGAAGCGGCTGAATGCGGAGAACGGGTGCTTTCTCCCGGAATGAAATACAAGCACTATTCTCCGAAGGCAAATGTTACCATTATTGAAGGCAGCGGAACGGATTATATAAATTTTGTCAATTCGCAGGGCGGAGAAGGCGTATACGCTATGCCTTTCGACTGCGATGAAAAATTCTGCAAGATCCCCTGTATACCGTACGGGGACAGCAGCGAGGAGCAGGCGGCACGGCTTTTTGCCGCACTCAGGAAATTTGATGAGCTTGGCGCGAAACAGGTCTATGCAAGATGTCCTTCAAAAGAAGGCGTGGGACTTGCGGTCTATAACAGACTTCTCAGGGCGGCGGGCTTTGAGATAAAGGTCATATGACACCGTTCGTATAAATGAAAGGATGAAAGAAATATATGAGCGCAGCGCATGATATAGCTGTTATAGGTCTTACGGGGCAGAGCGGTGCGGGCAAGACTACGGTATGCAAAGTTTTTGAAGAATGCGGATTTGCGATAATAAATGCGGATAAAATTGCCCGTGAGGTTATGGAAAACGGAAGTCCCTGCCTTAAAGAAGCGGCGGAATGCTTCGGAGAGGGTATTCTCAACGCGGACGGAACGCTTAACAGGCAGAAACTTGCGGATATAGTTTTCGTGGATAAGGAAAAGCTTGGGCAGCTCAATGCTATAAGCTATCCCTACATAACCTCGGAAATTCTGAAAATGATAAATAAATTCACCGAGGAAGGGGAAAAATATGTACTTCTGGATGCGCCTACGCTTTTTGAGAGCCGGGCGGACGATTTCTGCGACCTTATCATAAGTGTTACGGCTTCCGAAAAGAACCGCACCGAACGCATTGCAAAACGGGACGGTATTTCCCCCGAACAGATAAAAAGCAGATTCTCTTCCCAACATACGGAAAAATTTTTCATAAATCATTCGGATTTCATAATCAAAAACAACAAATCCCCCGAACTTCTGAAAGAAAAGGCAAGGGAAGTTGCGGCGAAGATCAAGGAGTATTATAAATGCTGAAAAAGCTCGGCAGCGTAATTGCCATAATTCTTATCGGCTGTCTTGTGTGGGTCATTTTCAACATTGAAGCTATCAGCAAAAAATACATCTATCCCACGGAATACAGCGGATATGTTGAAGCTGTCGCTTATGAAACGGGCGTTGACAAATATCTGATATATGCCGTTATCAGGACGGAAAGCGGTTTCAACGAAAAAGCCGTGTCGGACGTTGGAGCGCGGGGACTTATGCAGCTTACCGAGGACGCTTATGAATGGGTAAAGTTCAGAATGGACGATGAGCGGGACATTTCCTATGACGATATGTTCGACCCGCAGTATAACATTGAATACGGCAGCTATCTTATAAAACTTCTTTATGAAGAATACAACGATGCGTGAACTGCCGCCGCGGCTTATCATTCGGGAAGGGGAACGGTAAGCGATTGGCTGAAAGATCCCGACTACAGTTCCGACGGGAAAACTCTTGACGATATGCCCGAGGGCAAGACAAAATATTATGTTAAAAAGGTTATGACGGCATATGAAGGTTATACTAACCTTTATAATGACGATGAATAAATTTAATTTGGAAAGGATCGTTCTATATGTCAAAAGAAAAAGAAAAATCACCTGCCGCGCTGCTTAAAGAACAGCTTTTTATGGAAAAGAAACACGCGGGACTTATAATGACCGAGGAGCAGACTTCGGAATGTGACGATTTCTGCGAAAGCTACAAGGATTTCCTCAACGGCGCAAAGACCGAAAGAGAAGCCGCGGCTTCCGCAATCGAGCTTGCCAAGGAAGAGGGATTCAAGGAATACACAAAGGGAATGGTTCTTAAAGCGGGGGACAAGATATACTTTTCCAACCGCGGAAAGGCTGTAATTCTTGCGGTAATAGGCAAAGAGGACATCTGCAAAGGCGTTCACCTTGCGGCGGCGCACATTGATTCCCCGAGGATCGACCTGAAGCAGAATCCCCTTTATGAGGATAACGAGATCGCACTTTTCAAGACCCACTATTACGGCGGTATCAAGAAGTATCAGTGGGCAACTATCCCTCTTGCGATCCACGGCGTTATCATCAAGAAGGACGGCACAAAGATAAACGTTAAAATAGGCGAGGACGAAAACGATCCCGTATTTTTCATAAGTGATCTGCTTCCGCACCTTGCTCAGGAACAGGTGAAGAGAACTCTCAATGAGGGCATCAAGGGCGAAGAACTCAACATTATCGTAGGTTCAAGACCTTTCCGTGATGATGATATAAGCGAAAAGGTAAAACTTAACATCATGTCAATGCTTCATGAAAAGTACGGCATTATCGAGTCGGATTTCCTTTCGGCGGAACTGGAGACCGTCCCCGCATTCAAAGCAAAGGATATAGGTTTCGACAGAAGTCTTATCGGTTCTTACGGACATGACGACAGAGTCTGCGCTTATACCGCGCTGGAAGCGATCCTCGGCTGCAGCAGTGTTTCAAAGACCGCTGTGGTTTGTCTTACCGATAAGGAAGAAACAGGCAGCGACGGAAATACGGGACTCTGCTCCGCTTATCTGAAAAACTTCCTCTACGATCTTGCGGACAGTTTCGGCGCAAAGGGCAGAGATGTGGTTGCAAATACGGAATGTCTTTCCGCGGACGTAAATGCGGCGTTTGACCCGACTTTCCCCGATGTTGTGGAAAAGAAGAACGCTGCTTTCCTGAATTACGGCGTTGTGGTAACAAAATTCACGGGCGCAAGGGGCAAATCGGGAACTTCCGACGCTTCCGCAGAATTTGTGGGACGTGTCCGCGCTCTGATGGAAAAGAACAGCATTATCTGGCAGACGGGCGAGCTTGGCAAAGTGGATCTTGGCGGCGGCGGAACAGTTGCGGCGTACCTTGCAAATCTCGGCATGGACGTTATAGATGTAGGTGTTCCCGTTCTGGCAATGCACGCTCCATATGAAGTAGTTGCAAAAGCGGACGTTTACATGACATACAAGGCGTTCAAGTCGTTCTTTGAAGAATAAGCGGCAAGGGGGAATTTGCCCCCCTTGTTCTGAATAAAAAATGAAAGGAATTTTCTGCCATGAAAACCGTGAAACTTACTCTCAATCCTCTTGATAAGAAAAGCAAGATAAACAAGGAAATTTATTCAAACTTTTCCGAACATCTGGGACGCTGTATCTATGACGGCATTTATGTGGGCGAGAACAGCGATATTCCCAATATCGAAGGTTTCCGCAAAGATGTTGTGGAAGCGTTCAGGGAACTGAAACTTCCCGTTCTGCGCTGGCCGGGAGGCTGTTTTGCCGATGAATACCACTGGAAAGACGGAATAGGCGAAAAATCGTCGCGCACAAAGGTAGTAAATAACTGGGGACATATTGTTGAGGATAACAGTTTCGGAACGCATGAATTTATGCGCTTCTGCGAACTTGTGGGCTGTGAACCTTATATAAGTGCAAATGTAGGAAGCGGAACTGTCCGCGAGCTTATGGAATGGGTGGAATACATAACATTTGATAATGGTATTTCTCCTATGGGTGAACTCCGCAGGAAAAACGGCAGAGAGCGGGCTTGGAAGCTGAAATATCTCGGTATCGGAAATGAAAGCTGGGGCTGCGGCGGAAATATGACTCCCGAATATTACTGCGACCAGTACAAGCAATATGCAACTTTCTGCCGCGAATACAGCGGAAACAAACTTTTTAAGATAGCCTGCGGACCCAATGCATATGATTATAACTGGACGGAAGTATGCATGAAAAAACTTGATCCCGGAATAGTTAACGGACTTTCTATGCATTATTATACCGTGCCTACGGGAAATTGGGATCATAAGGGAAGTTCAACGGAGTTTGACGATGCGGAATATTATTCCACGCTCAAAAGCACGCTTCAAATGGAAACTCTTGTGACCCGTCACGGCGAAATAATGAACCGTTACGATCCCGGACACAAGGTCGGACTTATTGTTGACGAATGGGGCTGCTGGTATGATGTTGAACCCGACACGAATCCCGCGTTCCTCTATCAGCAGAATACCATGCGTGACGCAATTGTTGCGGCGATCAACCTGAATATATTCAACAGACATTCCGACAGGGTATATATGGCAAATATTGCACAGGCGGTGAATGTCCTGCAGGCGATACTGCTCACCGAGGGAACGAAAACCGTTAAAACGCCTACATTCCACGCTTTTGAACTTTTCAAGGCGCATATGGAGAATACTCTTATCTATTCGCACATTGAAAATGAGGAAGTTTCCGAAGGCGTTCCCGCACTTTCACAAAGCGCAAGCGTAAATGAAGCGGGGGAGATGGTCATTACTCTTGCAAACTGCACTCTTGACAGGGAATATTCCGTTGACATCGGCGGAGTATGCGAGATAAATTCCGCAAAGGGACGTATCCTCACGGGAGAAGCTCACGCGTGCAACAATTTTGATTCGCCTGAAAATGTGGTAATAAAAGCTCTTGACGTAAAAGTTTCCGATGGGAAAGCGGCAGTTGTCCTGCCTGCTTGCTCCGTTGCGGAGATAATTCTGAAATAACATGGATTTTCCGAAACCGTGCAGGCGGTGTCTTCTTGAACAGGCAGGGGAGACCGACCTTGCAAAAAGCGTTGCGGAGCGCGTTGCGCTTATTCCCGAGGAAAACAGGGCAGAGGAGAAACTTTATCGGAAGCGTCTTGAAATATGCCGCGGGTGTGATTTTCTGATAAGCGGCGTATGCGGGAAGTGCGGCTGCTATGTGGAGATCCGCGCGGCGCGTCTTGCGGGATATTGTCCCGCGGCAAAACCATTATGGTAAATTAAAACGGAGACCTTGCAGGGTCGCCGTTTTGTGTATCACTGACAATATTCTCTGATCTTCTGAAAAACAGTATTTACTATTTCGGAAGGATCGGCGTATTCTTTTGGTTCAAGACCGTATTCCCGAGCAAGTTCAAGGACTTTTTCCTTTCCGACAGGATCGCATTCTGCATCTTTCCTGAAATACAAAAATACAAAAGGGTGTCCGCTGTTTTTCTGAGTTTCAAGAGCGATCTCAAGTTCTTCAACGGTATATTTGCCGACCTTTTCGTTGAAAATAACGACTGTAACTGCGCTTGCTTTTATGCGTTCGTTAAGTTCTTCCTGACTGCCGTCATATTTTACCTCGCCGCCTGCGTCCTCGCAAAAAACAAAACGGAAATATATATCCTTGCCGCTGCAAACATATTCTTTATTGATCTCGCCGAGATCTCCGTGCAGATAAAGGCGGTCGTCTCCCAGATCGTTTATTGATGAAGCGATGAAAACATCTTCTTTTTTCATTATTTTACCTCCGTAATTATTGCAATAGTGAAATATAATTTTTTATATTTTTTATATCTTTGTCAAAATTACCGTTTTTATTTATTCTCATGAATATTTCCAGAGCTGCTGTAAAAAAATCTCTTGCTTTATCTGTTTTTTGCATTTTTCTGTACAAAAAACCGAGATTGCAATATATCATTGCAAGACTCGGAAATGCCCCGGGATCTTTAGCGGTTAAATCTTTTCTGATTTCCATTGTGTTCAGAAAAGCTTCTTCCGCTTCATTGTATCTTTGTGCATCCATATACAAAAGTCCAAGATCATTATATGTATTTGCAAGAGCAGGCTTAAAAGCATAGGGATTTTTTTCGGCTGATCTTTTATTTATCTCAACTGCTTTAAGAAAAGCTTCTTCCGCTTCTTGGAGCCTTTGTGTATCTTTGTAAATAATTCCGAGAACATTATATGTATCTGCCAGATCAGGCTCAAAAATATCGGGATTTTTTTGAGCTAACCTTTTTCTTATTTCCAGTGCATTAAGATAAGTTTCTTCCGCATCTTGGAGTCTTTGTGTATCGCTGTACAAAATTCCGAGATTATTATATGAATCTGCCAAAACAGGCTCAAAAGCGTCGGGATTTTTTTCGGCTAATTTTTTTCTTATAGCAAGTGCTTCAAGATAAGCTTCTTCTGATTCTTTGAATTTTTTGATTTTGTGGTATAAAGTTCCAAGATTATTATATGACCATGCCAGATCAGGCTCAAAAGCATCGGGATTTTTTTGAGCTAACCTTTTTCTTATTTCCAGTGCATTAAGATAAGTTTCTTCCGCATCTTGGAGTCTTTGTGTATCGCTGTACAAAATTCCGAGATTATTATATGAATCTGCCAAAACAGGCTCAAAAGCGTCGGGATTTTTTTCGGCTAATTTTTTTCTTATAGCAAGTGCTTCAAGATAAGCTTCTTCTGATT
>CANQTP010000043.1 GCA_947626755.1 uncultured Clostridia bacterium | reverse complement strand
GTGTCTTATGTTTCCGTACTGTCTCCTCGGATCTTTGAGTTCTGACAGCCGTTCTATTAATTTTTCTATTTTCATATCCCTATTTTACCATATCTTTTCTAAAAAGTAAATGCTGTTGCCGTGACGGCAGTGATTAAACAATTGACTTTTTTACCTCTTTGTGCTATAATGTACTTACCGGATAAATTGTCCGACAAATCGTGATATTTATAAGTGTTGAGAGTTAAGAGTTAAGATATAAAAGTTTGACACTGAACCTGCCATCCCACTTGAGAAGACTGCATATTTAAAACGGATCAATTTAAACTTACTTTTGAGGTAACAGGCATCCCGACTATAAATTTTTACGGAATGAGAATATTAATAGTGTTATAAATGAAAGAAGGAATTAAATTGTCAATTGACGTAGCTGCTAAATTTGAAAATAAGATTTTGTCAACAGATACTATAAATAAATCATTGTGCAATTTTTTTAATTGCACAGCAAAAATGGACAAAATTGGTGAGGACAGGTATAGATTTTCCTGTTTTTATGAAAATGATGATATAATATTGTTTTTTGCAGACAGCAGTGATTATAGCTGCCGGGATTCAACAATATTAAAATCAGAATACCGTTATCTTCAAAGCCTTATTTTCGATATTTCAAAATTTTCAGAAGATTTGAATAAAAACTTTAAAATTGTATTAAACTACTTATTTGCTTTGCAAAAGTTATGTAATAGTTCTGTTCTTATTACATCAACTGTACATAACGAAATATGCTATATTGATGCAGAATCAAAAGTGATCCTGTCAAATAATTGTGATTACGCAAATAATTTAATAAAAAGGCAGCAATTTAAATTTGGATAATACAATCGGCAAAATATTGTAAAAATTGCATTAACAAATTTATAACTTCTTAGAAAAACACAAAAAATAACTTTTATATAAAATTTCTATGTCAGGAGGAACTGCACTCCGGCTGCAGCAGCAGAAGTAGTTATAGCTATTCAGGCATAGGCAGTTGATATTGTAGTCTCGGCAACAAGCGTGAAGGCTCAGCCTTCAAAATTCTAATTGACTGCTGAGATAAATATTTTAGAGGAAACATAAAATATGAATGCTTTAAATGATCTGCTTAAAAATTTTGTTATTCAATGTCAAAAAATATTAGGAGATAATCTTGTCGGGATATATCTTCATGGATCTGCCGTTATGAGGTGCTATAACGACAAGAAAAGTGACATTGATTTGTTAATTGTAGTAAATGAAGTTATTCCAAATGACATAAAACATAGCTTTATGGATATGGTTGTAGAATTAAATACATATGCTCCACCAAAAGGAATTGAACTAAGCATTGTTAAAAGAGATGTATGCGATCCGTTTGTTTATCCGACACCTTTTGAATTACATTTTTCTATTGCACATTTAAAATGGTACAAAACCGATCCTTTAGATTATATTGATAAAATGAATGGAACTGATAAAGATCTGGCAGCTCATTTTACTATTATTTATCATAGGGGAAAATGTCTTTATGGAAAAGATATAAAAGATGTCTTTGGAGAAGTCGGCAAAGAAAATTACTTTGATAGTATTTATAGTGATATTGAAAATGCTGAAACCGAAATAATAAATGATCCCACATACATTATTCTGAACTTATGCAGGGTATTAGCATACAAAAAAGAAGAACTTATCCTTTCAAAGCAGGAAGGCGGCAAATGGGGAATATGCAATGTTCCCGAAAAGTACCAAAATTTAATAGTACAGGCACTGGATGAATATTCATCTGACAGATCAACAAAATGGGAAGAAAACAATACCCGTGAATTTGCTGAATATATGATATCACAGATAAGAAATTAAATAAAATCTGACTTTTACGATATAATCATACTGTCGGGTATTTAACCGATAAATAGGATTTTATGGAGGGTATAAATATGAAATATGCAATAGAATTATATTTTGATGAAAAAACCGAAAAACGGCTTTTGGATATGGCACAAAAAGTTGCAGACAAGAAAATAAGTACAAGGTTTTTAGAATACAAAACAAGACCGCATATTACTTTAGCCTGTTTTAATAATGTTGATGAAGAAATTTGTATCGAAAAGTTGAAAGAATTTGCAGAAATCATAAAATTATGCCTGCTTATATCGGCTCAATAGGAATGTTCACAGACACAAAAAAGATATTTGCATCACCAATAATGAACAGCACTATGTTTAATTTTCAAAGAGAGTTATTTGAGAATTTAAAAGATTTTGATACAAAAGACTATGAATGGTACTATCCCGACAGATGGGTGCCGCATTGTGCATTAGCACTTACTGCTGATGATGGTGAAGAAGCGTTTTATCAGGCAAGCAATTTACTATTGCATGAGTTTGAAAAAATCGCCGGTCAGCTCGTTGAGATCGGATTAGTCAGAATTACGTTTCCGGTAGAAGACGTGTTCAGTGTAAATTTAAGTTGATGACTTGCAATCATATGATACAAATATTTTACAAGGAGAAAAAATAATGGTTTACGAATTTAATGAAAAAGTATCTGTAAAAGCATTGGCTGATCTGCGCGAGTCCGTAGGCTGGAACAGAATGGAGAAAGAATATACAAGCCCTTTTATGAATTCCTATTATCATATTGCTGTTTATGAAGATGAAAAACTGATAGGATATATTGACAGCGTATCAAACGGAGTGACAGATGCTTACATTCAGGATCTGATAGTTTCTCCGGGTCATCAAGGCAAAGGGATCGGTACAGAACTTATGAATAAAATGATCGAATATCTGAAAGAAAAACGTATCTACATGATCTCGGTGGTTTATGAAGAAAGTCTGAAACCGTTTTATGAACGATTTGGGTTTTACAATATGCTGTGCGGACAAATGGAAACATATCAAAAATTGTAATTCAAGGAAAAACATGAACGAAAAAGCTATAACAAGAACAAGAAAATCAATAGGAACTCATTTTTCAATGTGTGCTCAGCCCTCATTTATCGGCGGCTTGAAGTTTATGAAGCTGAAAACCAAAAAGAAAAGGTCGGCTCATAATATCAACCATAGGTTGATATTGATTTAACCAACAGTAGCTGTTCATAACATCAGGCACAGTTTATAATGAAATCATAAAGGAGGCAGATGCTATGAGCATTAAAATTTCGGAAATGATAAAAGAACTGAGGCTGCAAAAGGGAATATCTCAGGAAGTACTTGCTGAACATATGGGCGTGACCGTTCAGGCGGTGAGCAAATGGGAAAACGGACTTTCATGCCCCGATATAGGCGGACTCCCCATGCTGGCAGATTTTTTCGGCGTTTCCATTGACAGACTGCTGACGGGAAAAGAAATGGTTTCGGGAAAAAATACACTGCCATTTCCTGACGACGGAATAATGCGGGTCGTGCAGGCAATGGGAAACAATATACTTGATCTGAGTGAAGCATCGTATGATACCCCGATAAAGCTCATTTTGCCCGATATATCCGAACAGCCGCTGCTTACTGTGGAAATAATCGGAAACTGCTCAATAGATGGTGACATAAACGGCAGCGTTAATGCACAAGGTTATGTAAACTGCGGCAATGTGGGACAGAGTGTTAATGCGGCAGGCGGCGTAAACTGCGGAAATGTAGGACAGTGTGTTGATGCGATGGGCAGCGTGAACTGCGGAAATGTAGGGCAGTGTATTGATGCGATGGGCGGCGTGAACTGCGGAAATGTGGGGCAGAGTATTGATGCTGCGGGCGATGTACACTGCTCAGATATTCACGGCGATGTTAAGGCTGACCATGATGTGTACTGCCGGCATATTGACGGAGATGTGGAATGCGGCGGAAATGTTATCTTAAAACAATAAGAACTTGTCCGTATAGACTAAGATTTGTGAAAAGTAAAATAAAAAATTCAAGCAGACGAAAATTTATTTTTCAAAGATACTTATGACGTTGATCTTATAATAATCTCCAATCAAAAAGTGTACAAAAAATTTGTGCAAAAACTTGCATATATGTGTTTTTGCACAGATTTTTTGTCTACACTTTAATTAGGGATTAGTATTACAAAGCTTGAACAGGTTATTTATTCGTGTATGTAATAGCATTGGCGAACAGATAGGAGAAATAAATTTATGATATGATCATACTGTTGAGTATTATTTGATAAATTGGAATTTGAGGTGGAATAATGGCATCAAGTAAAGAATATTTAGATTTTATTTTAGGACAATTATCCGAATTGGATGAAATTACATATCGGGCTATGATGGGAGAATTTATAATCTATTACCGCGACAAAATCGTAGGCGGCATCGAGGAATTGCCGATCCCAAAACAGAAAAAGAAGAAATAGGCAATTTCAATTTTATTAAACTTGTGTATGTTTAATAAATAAAAAATCGCCGATAAATTTTAATAAGTTTTTTATGTATCAAAATGTCATTTAATTTTTAGAGCAACGTTTATTAAATTGCAAAAATTATTCTCAACATCAGAATTTTTTCCCCAACTGATCCTCACAGCACTTTGAATTCTTTGAGCGTCCAGTCCCATGGCAGTAAGAACATAACTCGGATTATAACTTGAAGAATTGCAAGCTGAACCGTTGGATATTCCGCAATACTGCTTTGATGACAACATTAACGCTTCCGAATTCACTCCGCTAAATGAAATGTTTATTGTGTTCGGCACACAATAATTTTGATCGCCATTTATTTCATATTCAACGCCGGATCTGTCAAGCAATGATAAAATTATATTTTTGATTTTTTTATATTCTTCATTATTTGATGAATATTCCGAGCACGCGATCCTACACGCTTCTCCGAACCCTGCGATAAGAGCTGTCGGGAGCGTTCCCGGACGAATTCCGTGTTCTTGATCTCCGCCGAATAATATGGGATCTACAGGAGGCAGTTTATACCGCTTTTTCCTCAGCACAAGTGCGCCCACACCTTGAGGTCCGTACATTTTATGTGCGCTTGCCGACAGCATATCATATTTAGATCCGCGTAATTCTTCAACAAGCTTTCCACAGCTTTGCGCAGCGTCTATATGAAAAAGCGTATCTTTTCCTGATAATTCTTCGCCGATCTGTTTTATGGGCTGAATTATACCGGTTTCATTATTAACGTGCATAACGCTGACCAATAAAGTATCAGATCGAACTTTTGACAGCAGTTCATCCGAAGATATTCTTCCCGAATTATCCGGATTTATATAGGTTATTTCAAAGCCTTTTTTCGCTAAATGTCCCAACGGTTCCAAAACCGCCTTGTGTTCTATCGCCGTTGTAACTATATGCTTCCTTTTGGTTTTTTCTGCATATTCCAAAAGACCGAGGATAGATATATTATCGCTTTCGGTAGCTCCGCTTGTGAAAAAAACTTCATCTTTTTTTGTGCCAAGCATATCCGCAACAGCCAGACGAGCATTTTCAACGACTTTTCTTGCATTTTCGCCAAAATCATGAGTCCGGCTATCCGCATTTCCAAAATTGTTTTTATATACATCCACCATCACATTCAAAACACGTTCGTCAATAGGCGACGATGCATTATAATCAAGATAAACGCTCATTTTTTCCCTCCGACAAAGACAAATCAAGCAGATCCTTGATATCTCTAATAAAATTTGTTCCGCTTAAATAACCTATTCCGCGTTCCAAATGCAGCTTGAAATATTTTGCCAAAACATCATTGTCTGTTCCCAAGCTGTTATCAATGCACCATTGCTTGATAAGCGCCTCATATATCTCATGATATTCTCCCGCAAAAGTAAACCATGACATTTCCACATTGCTGTCCGAGTTTATTTCAATGTCCGCAGGAACGGTTCCCTCTTGCAAAGAAAGACAAAGTGCCCAACGGCAAAGAACATTCCAATTTTGTATTCCGGTCTTGCCCTTCAGTCTGGCAAGTTTGTCCTTTGCGGTATTGGACAGATGTATTTGTTTTATGATCACACGATCTCACCTCTGAAATATCCTTTCTCGACAATGGATCTTTTTTCCTCCTCATCATACACCAATGTGAATTCATTGCCTATGTACTGCACCATTTTGTTGTAATATTTTGAGTCAATTTCAACATCAGTTGAAAGAATAATGGTTTGTTTTGAAGCTTTGGGAAAATACCTATTGATCAACGCAGTACGGTGAACAGAATCCAAGCGAGCCAGCGGAGTATCAATTATTATCGGAAGATTTTTGCCCGAGCATTTCGCCAAAGCCCATAGCATAGAAATAACCATAAGCTGTTTTTCACCTGCCGAAAGTGAACTTTTCGATATCTCCATTCCGCTTTTGTCGAAATAGGACCAATCCAAAGTTTTAGCATTCATTTCAACTTTATCAATAAAATGCCGTTTTCCAAAAAGCAATTTACAACATTCTGTCATTGTATCGGAAAGCTGCTGCACCTTTACTTTTTGCAGCTCGATCTTATAACGTTCTGAAACGACCTGAGCCCGAATTGCATATGCCTTGATCCTTTTCAGATCGTCTTCACGCTCCATATTTTTAAGAGATTCTTCTACAAAACGGTTAAATTCGGCAGTCGCTTTTTGCGCTTCTCCGTGAGCTGCTGCACACTCTTTTTTCTTGACCTCAAGCGTTGCTTCAAATTGAGTTTTTTCAGCATCCAATTTGCATATTTCCTTGTACAAGCGCTGAATTTCTTTCTTGTCAATATCAACCGACAAATAGTTGTCTATTTCATTTATTCTTTGAAGAATATGTTGATCTTGATCTTTGGCGGACTTGTAAGCATTTTCTGCCTTAGCCAATTCTCCGCTGTTTAACAACGCCGCCTGAGAATATGCAATTTCCGAAAGCTGAAATACGAGAGAATTTTCATTATCTATTTCACGGCTTTTAAGAAATCCAATAAATTTTGAGATCTCCTTTTTGGCTCCCGGATATGATTTTAATAAATTACTTATTGTATCAACAGCCAGACGCATATTCTGTATCTCACGCTCTTTGCGGCTTCGGGATTGTATTTCATTCAAGAGCGGCTTTACCATTGCAAGGGGCAAAGCTCCCGATGCAAACTCCTCATATTGCGATCGTAGCTGCAACATTTGAGATTGAAGGCGCATTTTTTCGTTAAATAAGTCCGAAGATAATTCGTCAATATTGCCGCCCTTTGATTCAAATTCTCCCCTCTTAACTAAAAGTTTTTTATCGGTTTTAGAAATTTTTTCCTCAAGTTCTCTTATCTCATTTACTATAGAATTATACTTTTCCTCCTTTTCATCTTTTTCAGTTTGCAGTGCTTGTATTTTCATAACACTGTAATCACTGACCTGTTCGGTTTCCACGCGATTTAGCACCCGCTTCAAATCGTTTTGAAGCACATCAATAACATTTATGCCGAGAAGGGCTTTTATCGAGTCCTTCATTCCCGAATTGATCTCGGTTTCAGCAAGCTCGGCAATTTTTTCTCCGTCAAAAAAGAAAAAATTCGCCAGTCCGCTCGGCAAAACGCTTTCGATAAACATAGTCCAATTTTGCGTTAGGAAGCGATCCTCAACATTATTTTTCTTTACTTTTACAATGTCTTTTATATGTTTAATATTAGAATTCCATGATCTTGTAACAACAAATGACGTTTTTTCGTCATTATCATCCATAATAAATTCCAACTCAACATAAGCTTTATTGGTTCCATCTGCAGTATTTATATGTGCACGCAGGTACTCCCCATAACTTTTATAATTGCTTTCCAACACAGCAAAGGAATTCTGACCGTACAATGCTAAAAGCACAGCCTCAAGAAATGTGGTCTTGCCGCGCCCATTCATTCCTCCTATAAGGCTGACACTGCGGGTTTTCAAATATTTGAAATCAAATGTATTATCATCAGCATATATGCCGAAATTATGTAATGTCAACCTTTTGATAATCATTCTTCATCCTCCGAAAATTCCTCATTCTCATCATGTGTGGTATTAAATGCACGTTCATCATATTTCCCGCCCAAATCGCGCTTGCGTCTCGTTCTATCAAAATAGTAATGATGTGCATCAGTCTCATCGGTATAAAAATTCTGCATGATCGTCTTCTCGATCGAATTCAATATTCCCTTGCGGTTGTTCATAATATCCGATTTGCTCTCAATATCGATCAAGGTATACATCATCTCAAACAGTTTTGTTTCCCCGTCATTATCATCAGGACTGCACACTTTTTGGAGCAACTCCCACTCCGATATTCCGAAAGCGTTTGTTTTATACAATGAATTGTCGGGAAAAGGCTCTCCGATCACCTCTTGATAAATTCGCGGAAGCGAATCATCAAACTCATGTTTTTCATTTACCCAGATCCTTCTGATCTCAGCAAGTTCGGGAATAGTAACAAGCTCAAGGTTTTCAAATTCCTCGGGACCGTTTTGACGAATTTCCACCTGCATCTCCAGAAGCTTCCTCAGCCACTGTTCACGAACCTCTTTTTTATAAGGACCGTGATTTAATCGGTCATTACACCCTTGCAAATAACCGCCCATTCTGCGAAAGTCACGTCTTTCACGGTCTTTTTCATCGTCTCCGATCTCATTCCGAAACTCTAACAGCGGAGTCATCCACTCTTTCTCGCTGTCATTTGCTATCATGGCTTCCATAGACTTATCCTGCTCAACCATAGTGCAGACCCAGCATCCGAAACGGCTTTTTCCGCAACTCGGAAGACCTTTCTCTACCATCATTGGACATTCTCCATCAGCGGTTGCGCCCTTATACATTGTAAGAAGATCGTTGTTATCATAGCCCCACGGGTTTTTATACTGCATAAGGAACACCCAAACATCGTTATTATTCCAATCCTCAAGCGGAGAAAAAACAAGCTCATTGGCAAGTGTAGGATTAGGGCTTAACAGTTCACGCACGCGCAGTTTTTCATAATATGCCATTGTTTTGGCACGGTTTGCGCTCTCAGCTTTTCGTGTGCCTAAAACAAGTATGATCTCACCATGCTTAGCTATACATTCCTTAATAAAATCATTTACGGGGCGTATTTTCAGCCTATCGGTGCACCATCTGAAACGCTTGCGCGGAAACGGATAGCCGCGTCCTAATAAATTCACCCAATATGTATTGTCGATCTTTGGTATTAGCCTATGAACTTCAAAAGGCAATCCTTGTTTCTCGGCTGCTGCTTTCATTTTTTCAAGCGAATTCGCCGCCCATTTTGATACGACCGGTGACTCAACCATTGTATCTGTATTGATTATATGAACTGTCTTCTTCAACTGTTTAGCAGATAAAGACTCTAATGACAGCCAAACCAATTGGAGCGCAGCAGTGCTGTCCTTTCCTCCCGAATAGCCGATCACCCAAGGAATATCATCAGCGAGGTAAAGATTTCTTATTGTTTCTTGTAACCCTTCAATTACCTGCTTATTTATTGTAACCTCTTGGTTATTGCAAGACTCACATTCTGCCATAATTTTCACTCATTTCTCTAAACCTTACTTCTAAGCAAACGCATCAACGAGTCAACAGCTAAAAAGCTCTTGACAAACCTCATAAAGTGTAATAGAATATATCTGTAGGTAAAGCAGATATTTTTATGCTGTCACAGACATTGGCGGCCGGTACTCGTCAATGCCTTATTTTTTTAATAATTTTTGTTCTTTGGCTTCCTCTTGCGGAGATAAAGTAATTCCTATAAACTGCTTGATCTTATTGCATATTAGACAAACAGCTGTTTCATTAGATAAAACCTTTCCAAAATCCCCCAAAACTCTTCCGCCCCAACATTCCAAATTGCTTCTCGACCAATCCGCTTTTCGCAGTTTTTTCAAAGTCTTGTTCATATCTGCATCAGGATTTTCATAAAAAAACGATCCTAACTGCCCAAATGCCAATATCGTCACGTTTAAGCATAATATGTAGTTCTGCTTTAAGTCAATTTTGGAAATATCCTTATGCAAAAACTCCTGCCATTCGGTAATGTTATCGATCAAAATCGTCCAATAATTTGTGATAAATTTTCCGTCATCTTCATTGATCGAATTGTGCTTAATAATACGTTTGTTGGCTTTCTTGATATTATTAATGGTAAATAACTTAGATGAATATTTGCCGAGATTATCTTTCTCTTTATCAGTATATAGACGAAATAAAGGTATTTCCTCAATGGTTTTCTTAGTTATAATAGAAAGTTCATCTCGTGAATCATAAAGCGTGGAAATTGAATTTGAAGTCTTGACCGCATGCTTGTTCAGATCGGTAAACATCTGCTGGCTGCGTTCAAGACCCTTATCCTCAAAAAACACCACTGAGATCGTTTCACTTCCAAGTGTTTCATCTTCTTTGAGTGCTTCTTCGATCGCAGCTTTGCGGTGTTGTCCGTCATTTATAAGGAATGTGGTGTTCATATCAATTTCAAGAACCCCTATATCCCCATCGCTTTCATAGGGCTGAAATTCAAATTTACCGTCTATTGATGCCGAGAGCGCAGAAAACACATAATCGGAACGATTGTTCAAAATATAATTGCTTATCTCGGGAATTCTTTGCTCATTTAAGCGCCTTTGCGCCCGAAACTCCGGACTGACGCTTTCCGAATCTGTAATAAACAACTTGGGAAGAACCTTTAGCGGCACCATAGACACATAGTACTCTCTGCCCGCCTGAACCCCCTTTACCGCAGGGAACTTGTATGAAAACACCGAAACACCCCTTACAAAAATACTTAAGTATATTGCCCATATACTTAAGTATATACTGTTTTCTACGAAATGTCAAGTGGTTATCCGGAAAAATAATTCTCATCAATAATAAAATTTTTATAAATATGTGTGGTTTTTACACCTATTTCATATTTTATTAAAAGGTTCATCAATTCATTGCCATTTATCAATCTGATAGTTTTTTCACCTATATCTTTTGAATACTCGGATTTGGCGGTTTTGACAAAATCAGATGTTGTAATAAAAACACCCTTTTTCACAGATTTCTTACTCATGACACCAACAAACTGATCCACCTCAGCAGTCGAGACCTTGTTGTTAAAGTTATAACGTTTTGCCTGAATATATATTTTATTTAAGCCAAGATTATCTTCCTCAATTATCCCATCCACTCCGCCGTCTTTTGTATATCTTGTAACTTTTCCCGAACTACTATCATAACCATATCCCATTTTTAATAAAAGATCAACAACAAGTTGTTCAAAAAATGCCGGCGATGAATTCAATATAGAATTCATAAGTTGGGATTTTACAACTGAAATATATTCTTCATAAAGTTTCTGCATTCTTTCTTCGGGTAACAACTCCTCATCAGTTTGTAAAGTTGCTGTTTTCTTGTTTACTTCACCCTTACTTTCTGATTCATTATATAATGAATACAAAGTTTTCCCGTCCTTTTCACCCACGATTTTAAAATACTTGACAGGACTTGATGATGAATAATTCAAACCAACACAATGTCGCCTAATCATTCCCTTAACAACAGCTTGTGGACTAACTGCCTTAAAAAAATATAAACCAGCTTTAACGATCCGATCATATACTTCAATACTTGTTAATCCCTCTGTAGATTCTGCCATAACTTTTTTTATTGCTTCCACAATAGTTATCATCTTACACCTCCATAATCAAAGTATACTTTTTTGCAGTTGCTCTTCTATAATTTTCCAGAACGGCTTATCCTGAATATACAAAGCAGTTGAAACGTTGCCCATTTTAACGATACTATAACTCTTATTCAATTGTTGAATAGTTGATATTAACTCATTCTCTTCGGATCTACTTGAAGTATTGAATAAGTTTTTGATATTCTTGTGTGTCAGATCCGGTACTTTATGCACTATCCAAGTAAGAATGTACTTTGCGAAATCATCGTCCTGAGTATCAAAATGGTCTATAAATTGTGTGGACAATATCGTTCCAACACCAAACTCTCTGCCTTCTTTAAGAATTTTCCTTACAGACGGAAAACCGGCTCTTAAGAAATTATCTGCTTCATCAACCAATACGAACTTGGTAAGCTGACGAAGTTTGCCGAAATTTTTGCTGTGTCCAAACGCCCGCATCTGCGAATAAAACAAATCAAGCGTCAGTGCAACGATCAAATTCTGCATAGATTCTTCACAAGTTGACAAGTCAATTACGGCAACACCATTTATCAAATCGTATAACGACTCCGTTTTAGCGGTATCGGATTCAAATACACAAAAGTTGTGCAGCTTGGACAAAGCAGCATTCAAACTGTCATCCTTACAGAAATCGCTTCCCATGTAAATATTATAAACATCCTCAAACGTCGGAGCCGGCTTATTCCATGTAGATTGATCAGCCCTGTCAATACCAAACTCACTATATGCTTTTTCAATACAGTTATGTAATGCATTAACTTGTTTTACACCAAGATTATAATGTCTTTTGATCGTATCGGCAAATGTATTTGCAATATGAACAGGCATTAAAGGCTTGTCTGCATTTACGATAGCAAACGGGTTAAATGGCAATTTGTAAACACTATATACATTCGCACCGGTTGCATCAATAAAATCCTGCTTATTCTTGTTATAATCGCCTTTATAATCAAAGATAAGGATACCTAACGGTTCACCGCCGGGATTATTTTTTTGCTCCCTAACAAGCTGATAGATCAAAGATTTCGTGAATTGCGTTTTTCCTGATCCCATAGTGCCAATGATACCGGTATTAGGGTGCATTGTCCTTGACGTGTCATTTGGATACCAATACAAAGGCTGCCCGTTAATTTCATTTGTTCCAAACAAGATACGCATCCCATCAGCATTTTCTGAATCCTCAGCAAATACTTCAACCTGCTGTCCTTCGGGTTTAGAATTCTCTAACACAACCGCTTCATCCAAATCACCGGTAGTGTTAATATCTTCAAAAAGCTCGGAAATATCATCCGACAATTCACCGTCAAATTGAGTATTAATATCATCGCCCGTTTCATCGACAATTTCATCAAAATTCCCTTTATCACAAGGAATATCTCCTGACTGAAAATCGGGTGCAGCAACGCTGTCCGCTATAACACAGCACGAATTATTAATATAATCCTTGACTGTTTGCATTTTTAGGATACTGTCACTGATCTCATCAACGTCTTTGGTTATAAACTCAATTCCGTCACTATACAAGAACTTTATCACAGTTACATTATCCTCTTTTGCAACGTTGCGTGAAAGAGCGCCGTCTTTAAAGGAGATTATCAAGCCCTCGCCTATTTTATTACGCAAAGATGCTGATAAAGAAAAATCATCATTCAACAGTTTTCCGCGAATGTCGCTTCCGACCACACGCTCCCAATCCTGATTATCCCATACATTATACAGTTCAAGCTTTTGAGCGCTTATAATTGCCAACTGAGCAATAAAATTGCGATAAAATTTTGTCTGCAAAATGTTTTCGTCTTCCGAATCTGTCAATTTTTCATCGAAAATTTTTCTTGTGTTATGGATCTGTTGTATTGCTTTTGATACCTCATTGTTATCTTTATATCCTATTTTTACCTCCAAAGGATATAAGTGAACCATTACATTGCCGTCCGCTATCTCAACGCCGAACATAAGCAGATCATCGCTTGTTACCTCGTTTTTATAACCCAGATTTCGAGCAGAAAATAAGCCGTCATTTTTAGCAAGTCCAATAGCACCCGATACTCTCAGAACTTCCTCAATAGATATGGGGATCCAAATTATATTGTCATTTTTTAAGAATGCCAAGGCAAGTTTTATAGCAGATTGAATGCTGATTTTCTCTTTTGGGAAATTACTCTTTGATGAGATCAATTTCAAAAGCCAGTCACCGTTTACCGCATTGAACATATCTATCAATTTTCTGACAGCCGTATTATCATTTGCGGAAATATTATTTTTCAACATAAATTCACGCAAAATATTCTCATACTGCTCTGTTTTGCGTGTAACAGTAATTGCGTCGTATCCGCTTGAGGTAGTATGTTGATCATGATAATGAATGATCATTACATCTTTATCGTTATTCTTGAAATAATTTAAATCCACCTTAGGATCAACGAAAACCACCCAGTTTGCGGCATCATAAGTCTTATTTATCATTTCGGTTTCCTGCTCATTGATAGAAGTGCAGACAGCCAATTTTGAGTTATAAGGATTTGCGGTTCCAAACACAACCATTGCAGAATTATACAGTTCCGCCAAAGCTATCAAATGAGAGCCGTCTGTTATATCAGGATTGAATTTTGAGCCGTAACCTGTGCGGTAAGAATGGTTTTCACCATAATACATAGATGTAACGCCGGACATTAAACCATCAAGCATAGTGCCGGTTTTTATCTCGCTTTTATTGGCAGTTCCTGTTTTCTGTTCAGAATCCATTTCAATAAATGCCAGATGACAGTACTCATACTTCTCTTCACTTTTTCTTTTTCTGAAATATTGGAGTTTTGTCATTACAAGATTTGAGAACTCATTGACAGAAAAATCTTTTTCACTGCTCTTAGATCCAATATCTTCAAGCAATGATTTAAAGGATATACTATTTGAAAGAATTTCAAATGCATTATATGAGTTAATGTCGTCATAAATATTTACAACAACAGAGAGAATATTATTTATGTCTTTTAAATTTGACTTAAAATAATGCAATATTCCCATAAGTAAATTCCTGCAATCTCCCATATTGATCGCATTGATAATGATTTTTCCGCTGCCGATCTTGTTAGTGCCTGAAATACTGTCAAAAAGGTATTTAAAGTGATCGTGAAACTCAACGATCTTCTCAGCAACCAAATTTACCACATAGTTACGAGACCCCTTAAAGCGCTTTTGCGCAGCCGGAGAAAAATGTGTCCAGTTGATAACTTTTGTTTGCTCCTGAACTTTATACAAATTTCCATTTTCATCATGAATAAAAGGCACCAAATTATCCGCAGAGAGTTTTTTCAAAACATCCTCGCGTATATCATTGCTGCCGTTCATCTTGGTCTTTGTCAACTTGTGAGCAACGTTTATAGGATGTACAGACGAAAACGCAATTATCCCGCTTGCTTTCAGAGTAATTACGCCAAGCTTCATGATCTCTACGGTCAAATGAGACAGGCAGGTGTCCTCATTGATAGATCCCAGTTCATCTAAAACCGCATTAACATAATTCTCCGCAAGCGCTCTTAATTCGTCATTGTAGTATGCAAGACTTGGAATTGTATTATGCGATTTGAAGTATCCTATAAAATCATTATAGGCATCACGGATCGTATCGCTTAAATCCAAATCGCGAGGAGTTAATACACCATCTCTATCCACCTCGCCGCAAGCGATATTTCCATTTACAATTTGGGATTCCCATTCAATTACATCTTTCAATTCCTCGCGGGTATTGTACTCATTTGTGCCATGTACGAGTTTATTGTTCCCGCGGTATTCAAAGCTGATGTGAGATGACAAAAGCTTTTGCTCGATCTTCAAGCTTGTAATGCTCGAGTTTATTGGAGTAGTTTCCATAAATGTTACAGGCAAAGAAACCCCACCTACAACAACAGAAGCTGTTGCAATGCCCTTTTCGTCAAAAGAGTTATCATCTATTGTCAAGACAATAGATTTATCGGGATCAGCATCAATTGTTAAATCCTGCATCAATGTGCGTTCTTCGAGATCATCTTTACCGCTGTTAAGTGTTACTCTATCTTCATCACAAAGAACAACAAGAGATTTAGGCGCAGTTCTGGTTTTTGCTGCATTTATTATATAATGTGAAGAAATATCCTTAAACCAACTTGCATCAGAATTAATTACAAAGTAACTGATCTCGATCTTCTCGGAATGTTCTTTTGCTTTTACAGTAACCTTATTAACAGCAAAATCAGACTTGTTAATTTCAACAATGACTTTTTTGCCGGAAACCTTTGCAGTATGACCCGCTTTATTATCGGCAAAAGAAATTTCAGGCTGTACCGGCATACCGGAAAGTTCAACCATAATTGAGAGGGGATATTCAATTATGTTGTTGAATATCAAAATCTGAGGCTTACGCAATCCCGCTGCCTTATCATTTATATACCTTACAAAAAAATCAACGTTTTCATTCAAAGAAGTAATAACAGAACTGTTATTCACCGAAACAGTGATCCGCGCGATTTTGATAGTCTCTGTTTTGGTTTTTAACTTACGCATCGACTCTTCGATTTCCTTATAAGTAATGCCCTTGTCCCAACGGGCAGGATCGGGTGCATTAACAATTCTCTTTTTTATACTTTCTGTGACAATGCCATCAAGCCCTTCTTTGGAATTACGATACTTTACTATTTCGTCAATTTTTTTGAAAATAGCGCGATTATCATCAATTCTGCTCTCTATTTCTTTCTTTCCCGAAAAACTTATTGTTTTGATCTCTTCATCGGAAAACATTCCAAACTTATAAAAATCATCATCCTCAAGTTCGCCTTTAGAAAGTGCCTCAACAACATATTCAAAATCGTTTAACGAATACATATCCATTATATCCGATTCTGTAAATTCCTTTACAGCATGGTGAAGTAACAACTTTTCGCCGTTTGTCATTGAAGAATTGTCAATTTGAGCTTTTATGTAATCGGTAACGCTGCCTTTATTAAACGGCATACCTTCCTTAGATAAACTTTCCGCGCCTCCGCTTATGCTATCAATAGGATCGCTGCAAACCACAAAAAGCACGCCCTCATAAGGCACCCTGTTACGCAAATTTACCATATAAGCAGGTTTTATGTTATTTTCATTTACAACCACCACCTTTAAACCGGGGACTCCCCCGATTTGAAATTGGTATGTTTTAAAAGATTCAGCGTGGCGTTCATATGTAGATTTAACACCCTGAGAGTCCAAAAATTTATCTAAGGCGTTATAAAAACCATCAACGTCTTCTTTACTGTCCAAATTCAAAAAGAACTTATCACCTTTTGAGATCAATGAATTATTAAAAAAATCATAAGATCTTTTTGCCAGAAAATCAAAAAATACCTTTAACATATTGTGCATCCCCGCTATCACTTTTCTTTTCAATGATATTGAGTCTCTCATAGTACTCAACCACACATTCATGTGTTTGTCTGTCCATACCGATCCCACGACGAGCAAATTCGTCAAACAATTCGTTCAAACGCATTTTATTCCTTTTACCAATAATAATTTTTGTAAAAAGGACCAACTGTTCCTCATCAAGTACCAGCATTAGCCCGTTTTTCTTACGATTCTGGAGAAAATTATCTTTGCAAAACAGAAAAAATCCTTTCTGAAAGGCTTCATTAGCCCTTTTGCGAGAAGATTTTTCAAATTGCAGCATAATATCCGAATGAAATTCCTTGATCAATTCCTCCACATTTCCTTTACCATAACTTGAAGGAGCATATTTGGAATTATCCTCAAAATCATCTTCCGGAGCATAGCTATTACGATATTTCGCCTTTAAATTTTCAAGGCAGGAGAAAATCTCACTTTTTTGTTTGTTATCAGATGAATTGTATTCATCCGAAATATCCTTATACGAGTATTTTTTATCCAAGCCGGTTTGATTAAGCATTTCAAGCAAGACTGCATGCGAAAACATCTCATTCAGCAGATCCTCCAATCGATGCCATCCTTGATTATAACAAGCACGGCTTTGAGATGTTTTTTCCCATCTCATACAAAAATACAACGGAATTATATCATCACCGGGTGAAAAAAATTCATTTAAACGCAAGATAACTTGGCTCGTATAAAAGAAATAGTAATACGAAATAAGCTGAATATAATCAGAAAATTCAGTATTACTGTTTTCAATCAAACAAATCAGATCTTTAGTAAAAAGCTCCTTAATTTTGGGAAAAAGTGATAAGTACTCTATTCCCGTACTTTTTTCTGACAGTTCAGGCAGATGTTTTTCAACAAGCGTGTCCATAATATTTGATGTAGCCTGTTTGTGATGCAAAAGCGATGCAATTATCGCCTTTTTATCACATATTGTGCTGACAATATACTCAGATATCTTGCTGACATTTTTAGCACAAGATATGTATTTGAATGTATTCAAATTATTGCATTTCAAACTGTGATCATCGGCAAAATACAATTCGCGCAGAATATTCTCTAATTTATATCTATTTGAAGAGTTTTCAGGAAAAGACACATTATCGCATATTTCCTTTATAATATCTTCACGCGAAATATTGTTTGGAGTTTCCACAGAGTAGATCTCTTGAAAAAAAGCGCCCAATATACCGTCAAAATCTGCCAAAATCTTGTCAGATTGGTCTTTAGTATTATACGGAAATAAGTTGTAATGCACATTAGTCTTGTGTTTGAATTGATCTTTTTTATTAATAAAAGTTGCATCAAACACTGTTTGATTTATCATATAGCCCACAATTATACCTCCCTAAATACAAAAGAATCAAACTCATCCAGTTCAAGCATATATTTCTTTAATTTCTCATTTTCGTAATGAGAAATGATTATTCTTTCATCGCTTTCTCCAAAAGCAGATATATTCTTAATAAATGCAACAAATCCGGCGTATAAGTTTTCATCTTTTATCGACGGACGATAACCTGACTTAACATTTTTCAGCATTTTATACAACTCATAATCAACTGCTACAGAAGCCGTCCTCGTTTGATCATTTTTTGATGAAAGCTTTATATCAATACTGCTTGGAAATCGCTCAAAAATTTCTTCGTCTTTTATTTTTCCTTTACCGGGCAAACTCTTGCATTCTAAAGGTGTGGAAATTGCATAATCATTATGATAAGAACGAAAATTTAACATTTGAATATCAAATGAACCGGTCCAATTGTAAACGCAATCCCTTACTAACGTATAAAGATCCTTAAGACCCACCATATCAGATTTTGCTGCTGAATAGAGCAAGGAAATGTACTCATTAAATTCCGGATTAACAGATCCAAGGCTGCTGCCTGACTTAGGAGAAAGTTTACTAAGACGGGCAAATATCTTGAAAATTGTACCGCGATCATTCATTTTGTTCCGATTGTTTTCATCTTGAATTATTCTTAAAACAAAAGATGATAATGTTGTATTTGTAATGTACTCGTTAAACACCGAATCAATATTATCAGTATTAAAGAAAACAGTTATGATATTATCAAACTGTTCGGTGCGTTGAGTTGCAAAATCATAGTTTTTAATATGAGAGATAAGAGGTGAAATTTCATCATGTTCAAACATTATATTAGGTAAAAGGGAGTCCGAAATATAAGCAAAACCACCTCTTCTATACTCTCTTGCTAAATCTTTTTTATTAAATTGAGCAGGTACAATAATATCATAAAAAAAGTTAAGCAAATCACGAGTGGATAAAATAATCTTATCTTTTATGATCGTTTCAAGTATAACATTTACTACACCATTTGACGCAATTTTATTTTTCAAAAACTCAAAATTTCGCTTAACGGGACATATATCCCCGATCTCACATTTATCGCACTTGCAGTAAGCATCATAAAAGACATTATCATTGTTTGCATCAACAATTTTTTCTATAATGCTTTCTATATAAGGCGATTCGACTCTGCCTTCAGCCAAACGATAAATATGATAATCTCCAAAATTGACACAGTAAAACGGACCTCTATCAACTGTAGTGTCAGCAATATCGGTCTCAACAAGTATCTTCTTTTGATCAACGTATTCAGCAAGCCTTTTAAAATGGCTGCCTTCCTCCGAATCAATAAAGTTACTAAGCACACCTAAATTTATAGCTATGATAACCTTAGCAAATTCGCCATTATCAAGATTTTCATCGGAGAACTGTTCCAAAACTAAAGCAAGCTGCTGCTTTTCATCACGATCAGGACGATAGCTCTCAGTTGCGTCATTATGAATTTTGTATTCTTTTACCAATTCATTATGGCGATTTTTCAAATAAGAAATCAAATGCGACTTGCCGTCACCGACATTTCCACATAATAATATTAGGCTCTTTCTTACATTATTAGCTTGTCTAATTGTATCAATCAGATCTGTTTCAACCCGGCGATGAACATGCATATATTTTTTGAATTCGGAAAAATCATTTTCATCATCTACTGACTCTTTGGATGACTTCTTTAACTTCTTCAATTCATCAACCAATTGACAACTATTGTTTGAAAACTTTTCCGGCTTCCAAGATTTATTTTTCATAAGCAAAATCCTCTTTATTGATAAGACGATAGCTCTCGATTGCGTCATTATGTATTTTGTATTCTTTTACCAATTCATTATGGCAATTTTTCAAATAAGAAATCAAATGCGACTTGCCGTTGCCGATATTTCCACATAATAATATTAAGCTCTTTCTTCCATTATTAGCTTGTCTAATGACATTAATCAAATCTGTTTCAACCCGGCAATTAATATGCATATATTTTTTTAAGTCGGAAAAATCATTTTCATCATCTACTGACTCTTTGGATGACTTCTTTAACTTCTTCAATTCATCAATCAATTGACAACTATTGTTTGAAAACTTTTCCGGCTTCCAAGATTTATTTTTCATAAGCAAAATCCCCTTTATTGATCTGTATATATTAATTATACAATATTTTTGATAAATAATCAACTATTTTTTGCGTTTTTATAACAAAATTTTTGTAAAGTTACAAAATTAAACAAAAAATTTTATATTGAATTTATAGAACTTGATCCAACCACTAAAAGCAAAAAGTTGGTTTAATAGTTAAAGATAAAATTCCACTCAAACAGCTCTATAAAGCCATTTGTGACACATTATCACGGTATTCCACCAACAGGGCTTAAACCACCAACCCAAACACAGATTTACCGTGATGGAAAAAGAAAAAATCCGAAACACCATCGTGTTTCGGATTTACCCAATTGGCTCCCCAGATTGCAATTAAGGCGAACCATGCAACAATTTCTTCACAAATCAACAGTAGTGATTTATAAACTTATAGTTTACACTTACGCTTTGAATTGTTTCAGTCGGTGACGTGTGTACCTTCTCTCCGACCTCTATTACGCTGATCAATGTATTGAGTATTTCAGGTGTCAGTTCCTCAATATCCGAAAATCTTCTCAGCAGTTTAACGAAATTTCTGACATCATCATGACAAACTTCCTGTTGTGAAAGTTCAGCTGTCAGTTTTGCCTTTCTTTCAGAGAACACCTTTATTCTGTCATTACAATCCGCCGACATTTCCTCAAACATCTCAGCACTTTTTATAATTCCGTCATAGTAGTCGTTGTAGATTCTTTTATATTTTGCCTTTTCTTTCAGGATCATCTTTTCCAGACTATCCACCTCGGCTTTTAGTCCTTCCGGATCTTGTGCATTGGTTTCCATATAAGCAAGAACCTTTTTCTGAAAAGCCTTTTCGTCCGTCCTGCAATCCGCAAGTATTGCCCTCACATCCTGAAGTACCGATGCGTACAGATCATCAAGCCTTATGTTATGCGTTGTGCAACGTTTCTCTCCGCCTTTTTTTGCTTTGCTGTTAGTACACACAAAATACGGACTTTTGTTTTTAGGACAAGCGATACGCATTGTTCCACCACAGTCGGCACATTTAAGCAGCCCACGGAAGATATTCTCGGTCTTTTTTTCGCTGATAAGGCGTTTCCTGCTTTCCATCTTAAATTGGGCATCGTCCCACAATTCCTGTGAAATAATCGGTTCGTGAGCATTTTCGCATACACACCAATCGGCTTTGTCAACAGCGATCACTTTTTTGCTTTTGAAGTTTATCTTTCTGTGCTTGCCATATATAATCATTCCAAGATAAACCTCATTATGGAGAATGCTGTTTATTGTGGATATTCCCCAACTGTACGGATTAGGGTCACTGTAATCCCCTCGTTCATATTCCCTCATTGCTTTCGGACTGAGTATCTGATGCTCAAAAAGGTAATCTGCAATACTTCTCATTCCCATTCCGTGATAGGCTACAAGTTCATAAATCAGCACAATGGTTGGTGCATACTTTTCATCAACAATCAACTTATTTTTCTCAATGGTGGATTTTTTGTAGCCGTATGGGATGATAGAATGAAGGAATTCGCCGTTTTTTGATTTAGCTTCAAACGCCTGACGTACCTTTTGGGAAACCTCCGCAGGGAGCATTTCGTTGATCACACTTCTAAGTGGCAGCATCATATCATACTTGTAGAGTAGAGCAAAACACCGAACTCAAAGGCAGAAAAATTGAAGAGAGCAGGAAAAACAAAAGAAAAAGCAAGTG
>CANQTP010000042.1 GCA_947626755.1 uncultured Clostridia bacterium | reverse complement strand
TTAGGGTGTGGACAAATAGAGTATAATATGATATAATAGAGATATGAGAAAAGCAAAAGAAGTAGCAGGAAGGCAATGTCCTAACTGTGGAAAAGTGGAAAACCAAGTAAATGCAGGAAGAAATCGTTCGGGAACACAAAGGTGCTTTTGCAAAGAATGCAAAAAATACTACACACTTGACCCGAAAACACGAGAGTATCCTGAAGAGATCAGAGAACAAGCAATAAAAACATACTACGCCGGAGCAAGCGGACGTGGTGTGGGCAAAGTGTTTGGTTTCAACAAAGCCAATGTATACAATTGGATTAAAAAAAACGGCTCAAAAGCCGAAAAGTGATTTCCAATTTTTAGAATTAGATGAATTATATTGGTTTATAAAAAAGAAACCTAAAACCGAAACACGGGAAAACACCTATATAATTACGATGGTAAGCCGTTTGCCGCGACAAATAGTAGGTTTTGATGCAGCATTTGATAAGTCTCCGGAACGGATCCAAAAAATAGTTGATAACGGTCCGGAAGCAAAATATTACTGTACAGATGGTTATTTTGGTTATATTGATGTTGTTTATCCGGGAAAACATATAAGAAATGCTCATGATAAAAGCGATACATTTACAGTAGAAAGTGTAAATGCTGATCTGCGGCATTATATTCCTATTTTGCGGCGGCGCAGCAGATGTTTCCCAAGAAAATTAGAAACTCTTATTGCCGTTTTAGAACTTTTTGTACAGGCGTATAATGCTTTTGGTATTGCTAAAATGAATTTCCGCTTGCGTCAAAAATCTAAATCCCGTGAATTGCCTTTTTCTGTTCTTGACTTCTTATAATATGCTCGGTTTAGCCACACCTGTTATTTTATACGGATTGACATATCTTTGCAAATTGTGTTATACTGTAAGAAATTATCATCTTCGGAGGGATAGTATGAAAGTGATAGTTACAGGCGGAGCGGGATTTATCGGCGCGAATTTCATATTTCATATGTTTGAAAAATATCCCGACTATAGAATAATTTGTCTTGATAAACTGACCTATGCGGGAAATCTTTCTACTTTGAAAAGTGTCATGGACAATAAGAATTTTCGCTTTGTAAAAGCGGACATCTGCGACAGAGAAAATATTTACAAATTATTTGAAGAGGAAAAACCCGATATTGTTGTGAATTTTGCGGCGGAATCCCACGTTGACCGCAGCATTGAAGATCCGGAAATTTTCTTAAAGACAAATATTCTTGGAACGCAGATTTTAATGGACGCTTGCAGAAAATACGGAATAACACGTTTCCATCAGGTCTCTACCGATGAAGTTTACGGAGATCTTCCCACTGACCGTCCCGACCTGCTTTTTACCGAGGAAACGCCTTTAGATCCGAGTTCTCCGTATTCCGCGTCAAAGGCAAGTGCGGATCTGCTTGTTCTTGCATATCACAGGACATATTGCCTGCCTGTTACAATTTCAAGATGTTCCAACAATTACGGACCGTATCATTTCCCCGAAAAATTAATTCCGCTTACAATTATAAATGCGTTGAATGACAAGCCTTTGCCCGTTTACGGGAATGGGGAAAACGTCCGCGACTGGCTGTATGTTAAGGATCACTGCAAAGCGATCGATTTAATAATTCACAAAGGTAAAGTCGGGGAAATTTACAATATCGGCGGTCACAATGAAATGAAAAATATCGACATTGTAAAACTTATCTGCAAAGAATTAAACAAGCCCGAAAGTCTGATAACGTTTGTTGAGGACAGAAAAGGACATGATATGCGTTATGCGATCGATCCCGCGAAAATTCATAATGAACTCGGCTTTTCCCCCGAAATCGAATTTGCAGACGGGATAAGATCAACAATAAAATGGTATTTAGAAAACAGATCATGGTGGGAAGAAATTATTTCCGATAATTTTTAATTGCGGATATAATAATGCCCTGAAATTTAAAATAAAAACCGTACAGCGAGATAAACAACAATTATAAAATATTTTGTGAAAAAAGCGTATTGACATTTATTTATAACGTTTGTATAATAAAATAGGTTTTTTGAAAAATGCCGTTTGCCGCGTTGATATGCCGTACTTTCAATGCCGCGCGGCTCGGTTTCTGCGGAATGATCCTTCGGATCGTGCCGCTTATTTTTATCAGGATAAAAGGTGATGTTTTATGAAAAAGACTATTGCCGCAATGGCGGCACTGTCCGTATTGCTGACAGCAGGCTGTTCTTCGGGAAATGACAGCACCGATGAAGCGGAAACTTCCGCTGCCGCAAATGATACAGCGGTTTCGGAAACCACTGCGCCCGAAACGTCCGCTGCCGAAACTTCCGCGTCTCACGAACCGATAAAAGCCATCTATGCGGAGATCCGTGAAGAATATAACGATTCCCTTGATCTCAGCGATTACCCGCTGACTCCCAATGAAGCACCTGCCGATTTTTCCGTTATCTTTGAAGCGGAGGACGCCGTTCTGGAAGGTTCATGCGCACCTTCGGAGCAGCCGGATTTTTCAGGCGGTGCATATGTTTCCATGAAGGCGGGAGACGATAAGATAAAATTCAATGCGGACATAGAATTTTCGGGAATGTACGATCTTGATTTCATCAGCCGCGCAGGAGACAGCGGAAGAGAAAATGCCGTTTATATCGACGGTGTCCATGCGGGAGACATTGTCTGCAATTCCGACGGTCAGATTGTGGATTCATTCATGCAGGGTATCTATCTTGAAAAAGGCAGTCACGAGATAGCAATAGTGCCAAGCTGGGGATATACGGATTTTGACTGCCTGAAACTCACTTCAAGCAGCGTTATTACGGAAGATACATATAAAATTTCTCCCGTGCTTTCAAATCCAAATGCCGATGAACACACAAAGTCGCTTTTCAAATTCCTTTGCGATATTTACGGAAAATACAGCCTTACAGGGCAGTTTGCGGACGACGGCAGACGTTCTTCCGAACTTCAGCAGATAAACAAGGCAACGGGAAAGGATTTTGCAGTCCTCGGTCTTGATATGATGAACTACAGCAGCGCGAACCGCGATAACGGTTCAAAGGGAAATTCTGTAGAATATGCTTATGACTGGTATGTAAACGGCGGAGGTATCGTCCAGATGTGCTGGCACTGGAATTCTCCCGGGGAATATGCTATAAATGACGCAGAACACCCGTGGTACGGTTCTTTCTATGCGGAAAGTTCCAATATTGATCTTGACAAGATAATGAACGGTCAGGACGAGCATGGGTATGAACTTCTTATGGCGGATATCGACTATATTGCGGGACAGTTTGAACGGCTCCGCGATGAGGGCGTTCCGATAATATGGAGACCGCTTCACGAAGCGTCGGGCGGTTGGTTCTGGTGGGGCGACTGCGATCCCGAAAGCTATAAAAAGCTCTGGAAGGTCATGTATGATAAAATGACGAATGAGCATAATTTAACAAATCTTATATGGATGTGGAACGGTCAGAACGCTGACTGGTATCCCGGAGATGACTGTGTGGACATAGTTTCATGGGATATTTATCAGGGAAATAACGTTTATACAAGTTTCGGCGGAACATTTGCAAAAGCCGTTCAGTGTTCTTCCGCGGGAAAACTTGTTGCGCTTTCGGAAAACGGCTGCGTAATGGATCCCGATCTTGTAATGCGTGACAATGCCCGCTGGCTTTTCTGGGGAACATGGGCGGATCCTTACACTCTGAAAATGGGTCTGCTCAACGAGGAATATACGGACAAGGAACTGCTTTACAAGGCATATAACCATGAACGCACATTGACACTTGATGAACTTCCCGACCTGAAAAATTATCAATAATATCAAAAGCAAAAGCGTTCCGCAAAGTGAACGCTTTTGCTGTATAGAATTCAGATTGTCGAAAAAGTAATTTATAAGGATCAATATTATCCGATACCCGTCATGATATTTGTAAGCGGCAGCATTACCGTCAGCAGCACCGAACCTATCAGCACCGCAAGAATTGCAATTATCACAGGTTCTATAAACGATACCGCTCCGTAGATCTTTCTGTCACATTCCTGCCCGAAGCGGCTGCTTATCTTCTGCCACGCCGTATCTATCGAACCCGACCTGTAGGCAACTTTCAGGGAATGTGCGTAAACTCCCGGAAGTAATCCGGAGTTCTTCACCGCGTCCGCAAAATATTCGCCGTCTAAAACCATTTTCTCGCAGTTTTTGATGCGTTCACCGACTCTTTTGTTTTCGGTAAGCCCTTCCGCAAGTTCAAGAGACTGTTCGGGAGAAATTCCGCATTCCGCCATAACGCTCATTGCGGAAGTAACGTCCGCCATTGCCATGGCTTCTGACATTCCTCTTGTGAATATGAAATTTGAAAAAAGCTTTGAAAGTCCGCGCCGTGTCGCAGGTATCTGCATTAGCAGTGCTGTTATAAGTATTACCGCAAGTACTATTATGAGGATCACCATAACCGCCGCGCCCATGTTATAGGCAAAATTGACGCTGTTTTCCACTGCCGCTGCGGCTTTGTCGTCAAACTGTGAGAAAATGTCCCTGAACATTGGGATAACTTCCACCACCAGAACTATTATTACAACTGTCATCATTGCAAGAAGTATCAGCGGGTGCGAAACAGAACTGCGCACAGTCTGTTTCAGATCCGCGCGTTTGGAATAGTAGTCGGAAAGTCCGTTCAATGCGTCCTCGATACGTCCCGTCACAGAACCTATCTTTACCATTTTCACTGCATACTGCGGGAATATCCCGCTTTTTTCCATTGCCCCGAAAATGGTCACATCATCGCCTTTCATGCTTTCAAGAAGCAGGTCGGCAATTTCCTTGAAACGCTTGTCCCCTGCTTCTTCTGCAAGCATTTCCATTCCGTCCGCAAGGGGAATGCCCGCTTCCATTATCATTGCAAGCTGCTCGCTGAAATAAGCGGTCTCCTCATCGTTCAGCATTTTAACTGCCATATCAAGTCCTCCAATCAATATCTGTACACAGCCGAATAATTCCCGGAGTCGGAAATGTATTCGGAAATTTTTTCCTTGTCCGAATTTCCTGCGTAAAATGTCGCGTCGGCAATATTGTAGCCCTTGTTTTTCAGGAAAAGTTCGGGAGTTATCCAGCCTGTTTCGTCCGTGTAAACTTCGTTCCATGCGTGGTAAATATCGGGTTCCGCATAGCCTATCACAAGTCTTGCGGGAATTCCCTGCGAGCGGCACATTGCCGCAAAAAGCGATGAGTAATCGTAGCATATGCCTTTTTTGGAAGCAAGAGTATTGTCGGGATAAGGCACATATCCGCTCTGAACGGTTGCGGCAAGCTGTTTGTCGTAGGTAACATTATCCGTTATGAAAGTAAATATCGCCGCTATCTTTTCCACATCATCGGTCAGTCCCGCGCAGAGTTCCGCAGCTTTTCTCACGCATTTGGAATTGCTGTCGAAATCCACATATTTATTAGGATAGAGGTACATACCCGTGCTGCTTTTTATATTAACGGAAAAGTCTCCCGAAATAAGCATTGCATACTTGTTTCCCGAAAACTGCTCGTATACCGAAACGGTGTAGCTTCCGCTGTCCATAAGCGGGAAAAATTCACGCTTCCCGCCAACGGAAAGGTCGTGATTATACTGAGTGTCGCCGCATTGTATGCGGATCTTTGCCGCAGCAGCCGAGCCGTTATAAACGGCGGAGATATACCCTTCCGCGGCGTTGCTGTAGTCTATTTCTGCGTTGTCGCCGCTGATAACGCTGCTGCCGTCCGCTTTTGGCATATTTATTTTCGGGATAACCACTTCCGCGGGAGGTTTTGGAGCGGCAGTTGTGGTGGCAGTTGTGGTCGTTTCCGCTGCCGTCGGTGCGGTGGTTTGCGGGACGTCGGGAATTTCCGTTTCCGATACCTGAGCGGACGTTTCCGATGCTGTTTCCCGTATTTCCGAAGTTTCCGTTCCGGGAATATCATTTTCTTCCGATGATCCCGTATCGGAAAGCGTGCTTGCTTCCGTATGCGGAGCGGGAGTTTCGGAAATTCTCGTTTCGGAAGGTATTTCCGAAGCCGTTTCCGTATTTTCGGAAATTATCTGCCCGGTATCGGAAATATTTCCCGAAGAAGTTCCGTTTCCGCTGCTGTTTCCGCCGCAGGAGGAAAGCATTGCGCACAACGACAGCAGAAGGATAAATTTTTTTATGCGCATACTTCGCCTCCTTTTTAAAATTCAAATTTTCTCTAACTTCAGAAGAAATTCCTTTACGTCCGTTCCCGCACTGAAACCGCCTGTTTTTCCGTCCGAACGGATAATTCTGTGACAGGGAATGATAATGAGTATCGGATTTCTGCCAACAGCGTTTCCCACGGCGCGGCAAGCGGAAGTTTTCCCTATCGCCTTGGCAATATCGCCGTAGGAACGGGTTTCTCCGAAAGGTATATCCGTAAGTTTTTCCCACACCGAACGCTGAAAGTCCGTACCCTGCGGTGCAAGGGGAATGTCAAATTCCCGACGCTTGCCCGCAAAATATTCCCGAAGCTGCTTTTCTGTAATTTCAGTGATCCTGTCGGGAAAAATTTCACCTGAAAATTCCTGCACTTTGCGGACGTCTGTCAGAAATTTCCCATCGGAAACTATTTCCAGAAATCCAACAGGGGAAGCATAAACTATCCTGCCGCTCATGGGTTATTCTGCAAAGAGATGGCGGTGTGAATGTCCTGCATTTCCGCGTCCAGTTCGGAGATCGCTTCGGCGCAGATCTTCAGTCTGCCGCGGAGTTCTTCGGAGACCTGATTGTCAGTCTTGTATTTAAGTTTATGTTCAAGACTTGCCCAGAAATCCATGGCAATTGTCCGTATCTGTATTTCCACGGGAATGGGCTTTGCGCCCGTGGAAAGGAATATTGGTATTTCCACAATAAGGTGCAGGCTTTTGTAACCCGAAGGCTTCGGGTTTTTTATATAATCCCTTACGCGGACAAGAGTGACATCGTCCTGACCTGTAAGCAGATCCGCAACGCGGTAAATATCGTCTATGTAGTTGCAAATAACGCGAATTCCCGCAATATCGCGGATATTTTCCGCAATTGACTCCGCCGTTACGGGAAGTCCTTTCATTTTCATCTTTTTGGCGATACTTCCGGGGGATTTCAGTCGGGATTCTATATGATGAATGGGGTTGTAGGCATATTTTGCCTTGAATTCCTCGTCAAGTATCTCCAGTTTGGTGCGTATCTCCTTGATGCCCGCGTTATAGATCTGCATTCTTGAAGAAAAATCCAGAATATTTTTTTCAATATCGGTGCTGTCGGCATTCTTAAAAACATTTTCAAACTCCTTGACATCAACGCTCATTTCAACGTCCTCCATAACAAACATTCAACTATATTTTATCATTGTTTTACGGTATTGTCAAGGAGTTGATGAGACTATCAGACAAATATTGTAAATGCTGCGGAATACGCTCATTCCAGCCTTGACTTTTTTGCAGGATAGGGATATAATATATAGGACAAATAAATTCTGAAAGGATATGTTTAAAATGAGCGAATGCACACATGACTGCTCGACCTGCAGTTCCAACTGCGGAGAACGCACCGAACCGCAAAGCTTTATCGAGCCACTTAACGCCCATAGCAGCGTTAAGAAAGTAATAGGCATCATCAGCGGCAAGGGCGGCGTGGGTAAATCCCTTGTTACAGGTATGCTTGCCACGCTGTTTTCAAGAAAAGGTTATAAGACTGCCGTTATGGACGCGGACATTACAGGACCGTCTATTCCCAAAATGTTCGGAACGGGCGGCAGGGCAATGGGAAGTCCCGAGGGGATCATTCCCGCAGGCACACGCAACGGCATAAAGGTAATGTCGGTAAATCTTCTGCTGGAAAATCCTTCCGATCCCGTTATATGGAGAGGACCCGTTATTGCAGGCGTTGTAAAACAGTTCTGGACGGACGTTTTATGGGGCGACATCGACTATATGTTTGTGGATATGCCTCCCGGAACAGGCGATGTTCCGCTGACGGTTTTCCAGTCGATCCCCCTTGACGGAGTGGTCATCGTTTCCTCGCCGCAGGATCTTGTGGCAATGATCGTGAATAAAGCCGTTGCAATGGCAAATATGATGAATATTCCTATCCTCGGCGTTGTGGAGAACATGAGCTATGTGGAATGTCCGGACTGCGGAAAACAGATCTTCCTTTACGGAAACAGCCATATTGATTCCGTATGCGAAGAAAATCATATCCCGCTTCTGGGCAGAATACCCATTTCTCCCGATATTACCCATAACTGCGATATGGGACTTATCGAGGATTTTACAGGCGATTTTCTGGACTATGCGGTGGAAGTCATTGAAAAAATGCAGTAAAACGAATATCACGGCGGAAGGCACAAAAGCTTTCCGCCGTTTTTGGAATTATATATCATTCTTGTGCATATCATCAAAAAATCCTTCTTAAAATTTTGCACTAATTTCTATTAATAATGTTTGACTGTTTTTAAAATTTGTGCTATAATAGTATATGATAACATTATATGCTGTTAAAGTCTGTGCAAAATGACGATTTTTGCAGGGCAGCAGCTATCTAAAAAAAGAAAGCGGTGTTTGTTAATGGACAATGGACAGGCAAATCTCGGTTCGGAAAAAAAGCTTGGTGTTTTTACTTCCGTTTATAAGGAATCTGTGCTTTCCAAGCCACAAGATGTAAATATAACCATTACGCCTACCCATATTTTCGGAGTGGCGTATTTGTGGGAACAAAAAGGCACAAAGGAGAGCGGTCCCGATTATATGCGGTTCACCTGCGGTCTTGAAGAAATTACCAAGATCGACATCAATACAAACAACCGCAACAGCCCCATTTATATCCAGTGTGATGATACTTCCAAAAGCGTTGTTGACCGCAAAAGGATAATCCTTCCTAATTTTGATAACAATGAGGAAATAGTTAAGATCATTTCCGATGCAAAAGCAGCTCTTGACCAGAAACTGGAGAAGAAAAAAGAGGAAGAAAAGAATCAGAAGATCAAAGAACTTGAATCCCGCAGAAAGGCTTCCGATGATGAATTCGAGAGCATGACCAGCGGATATGAGGAACTCCGCAGATCAATGATGGCAGGAAAAACCGATAATAAACCTGAGGAGAGATCCGAACCAAAGCCGGCATCGGCGTCCGTTCCTGCTCCCGCACCCGCTCCTGCTCCTGCGCCAAAACCCGAGCCGAAGCCCGCACCTGCTCCTGCTCCCGAGCCGAAGCCTGCTCCTGCTCCCGCTCCTGCACCGAAGCCCGCTCCTGCTCCTGCTCCCGCGCCAAAGACGGAACATCACATTTCCGAGCCGATACCGTTCCCGGAGCATATAAGAACAAAACCAAATGTTATAAAGTCTGTGGATCTTCCCGAGACCGATCCTTACGATTACCCCGAGCCTGTTCCGCCTATTGAAGAACCTCCAAAGAGCGGTTCTGTGACGGTAGATGATATTGTCGGTCTGGACGAATTCCTCGGTATCCATGTTGAGGAAAGCACATCAGAGTCCTACATGGACGATCTTGAAGATGTTCCCGATGAAGCTGCAATAGAAGCAATGCCCGAGGAAATTCTTCAGAAGCAGCCTGCCGAGATCGAAGAGCTTGTTATTCCCGAGAAAACGCAGGATATGCAGGAGATCAAAGAGCCTAAGATAGTGACCGGTTCGTTCCGCTCAAAGATCGAAGAACTTGATCCGTCTGCGGAGATCGCCAAGAAGCTTGCTCCCAAGCCCGAACCTGTCAAGACGGCTCCCGAGCCTGAGCCTGAGCCTGAGATCGAGCCTGAGCCTATTCTTGAAAAGAGCGGTGTGGAAATGTCGCTGGACGAGTTTGAAACTGCAATGAAGAAGCTTAAGTCCATGCTTGACAACGGAGTGATAACTCAAAGCGAATTTGCTCAGGAAAAACGCAAGCTGCTTTCAACGCTTTACTAAAAATCAACAGCCCGCCTTTCGGCGGGCTGATCTTTTTGATATTATCTTATCCGAGTATTGATTTTATCTCGTTTACAAGCTTCTCCGATGCCTTGTCGTGAGTTGTTATGGAAGGGTGCCAGTCTGCGGAGTAGCCGTCTGCGGGATCCTGTACATCGAATTTCATTGCGGAAATGTTGGTGTCTCCCGTTTCGGCGGAGTAATTATCAACGGCTTTCTGAACGCTTGGGAACAGTCTGTCGCCCATGATCCCGAGAACGCAGAGGATACGCGCATCGGGGTTGTTTGCGCGGATAGTTTTCAGGAATTCGGCATATGCTGCGGAATACTCGTCCTGCTTGGCGGGATCGTCCTTGGTGTAGCTGTCATCGTTGGTACCGAGATTTACAACGATAAGATCGGGTTGACGCTTGCTGAAATCCCAGTCAAGCTTTGCAGGGTCGAAGCTTGGCTTTGCCGACCAGCAGTAGCCGAGTTTTGTATAATACTGCGGAACGGTCTGTGCGGAGACTTTCTGATCGTTGTTTGTGTAGCCCGAAATTATTCCGTAGCCGCTGAAAGACACCATGCTGTAGTCGGCATTGAGTGCCTGAGCGGTCTTGTAAGCGTAAGCTTTGGTAACGTCCTCTGTCTTTGTGGAGAAATTGTGGTTCTGATCGGGATCGTCAGCACCGTATCCGCAGGTAATGGAGTCTCCCACAAATTCAATGAGCAGATCCTTGTCGGCGGTAGGTTTTATGGGAGTTCCCATAACGGTTATATCGCTTATGGAAAATGTTGACATAGGCGATTCGGAAAGCTTTACTATCGAAACGGTAACGTCCTGCGCTGTTTCGGAGGAGAATACGTCGTAAGATTCCTGAAGATTATCTATCATATCGTCGATAACGCGTTCGCCGTTCACGTAGATCCCCACGCGCGCCTGATTGTCTGACGGCACAAGTGCGGTGGAATCGCCTGTTATTGAAACGGTGCATTTTGTTCCCGTAAAGGAAAATTCCGCGCCTGTTCCCGAAAGTGCGCAGTAGAGTTTATCCTCGTTAAAGTATGTACGTCCGAGAGGTTTGATGTTATCATAGTTTGCTTTGTAAGCTGTTTCGACATTCATATCGTAAGATACCTCCGTTTCGGTATTTTCGGCGGAACTGTCCGCTCCTGCTTTTCCGCAGCCCGTAAAGACCACGGCTGACAATGCGGCTGCACTGAGAAGTGACAGCATTTTAAGAATTTTCATGATCCTTGGCAGATCCCTTTCCTGTAATATATTTGTCGAATATCCGACATAGTACAATATAATTTTAGCATATTGCCGCAGAATAATCAATAGAAAAAGAAATTTTTTAACAAAAAAAACGGCTGTCCGTGGCAGACAGCCGTTAAATGCTTATTTTACGCTTTTACAGCGTTCAGCTTCTTTGCAAGCTGGGATTTCTTTCTTGCAGCTGCGTTCTTGTGGATAATGTTCTTGGCAGCAGCCTGATCTACTTTCTTCATAGCAAGTCTGATAGCAGCTTCGGAATTATCTGCTTTCTGTGCGCAGGCTGCATCGGCAGTCTTGAGGACTGTCTTGAGGTTGGACTTGATCATCTTGTTCTGTGCAGCCTTGGTCTTGATGACTTTAACTCTTTTCTTGGCGGATTTAATGTTTGGCATAGTTTTCTCTCCTTAAATAATTTCGTTTTTTACGGAAATAATAACATAAAATTCGGCATCAGAAGCACCCGAGTCAGACACGGACGACCCGGCAGCCGATAAATGTCATTTAAGATCTTAGCGGCTTCACGAGGGCGTAATGACTCACCTTCGCTGCGGAGATCAAACGGATTTAACAGTACGACTGCCCTGATCCTTTCATTCCTGCGCAAGCCTAATAATAATATTAACATTTTTCCTGACATTTTTCAATAGGCATATTCCAAAAAGGCATAGAATTTTTAAGGCAAATTTTATGCATTTCACACAAAATATTTCAATTTTCAAAAAGAAAGGGAATTTTTATATGTCCATAAGAACAGACCTTGCAGTGGAAATGATAGACGAGGACGCAGCAAATCTGCCCAAAGGCATAAAACGCCGTCTCAGAAAAAGCTCCGCCTGCTCCATAACCGAAATTACCGTTGCCGACGATGCGGCAGGACTTAGGATCGGCAAGCCCAAAGGGCGGTATATCACCATCGAAACGGACAGGCTTTCCGCAAGTCCGCAGGACTTTGACGAACAAGTCTCAAATATTGCCGATGAGATCGTCAATTTGAAAGGCGAAGACCGTCACACTGCGCTTATTGCAGGTCTGGGGAATTCCGATATAACTCCCGACGCTCTCGGCCCTATGGTAGTTTCACGGATAATCGCCACCCGCCATCTGCATGACGAACTTCCCGAGGGACACGAACTGCGCCGTCTGAACAAAGTCTCCGCCATAGCCCCCGGAGTTCTGGGGCAAACGGGCATAGAAGCTGCGGAAATTATCCGTTCCCTCTGCGGCGAGGTAAGACCCGATCTTGTTATAGCCATAGACGCGCTTGCCTGCTCGGACATTTCCCGTCTCGGTTCCACCATACAGCTGAATGACTCGGGGATCTCTCCCGGTTCGGGAGTGCAGAACCGCAGGAAGGAGCTTTCGGAAGCAACGCTTGGTATTCCCGTGATAGCAATAGGTGTTCCCACCGTTGTGGATATGCATACGATTGTGGAAAACATAACGGGCGATCCTCCCGACAAGCATCTTCCCAACATGATGGTAACTCCCCGTGACGTGGATAAGCTTATCGAGCGGACTTCGCGGCTGCTTGCCTATGCCATAAACAAGGCGCTTCAACCCGATCTCACCATTGAGGATATTACCGCGCTTTCATAATAAGATCAGCCGCACTTCTTTAGTACGGCTGAATGTTTACTTTCTTCTTGCGGGATTTCTCCGCTTTACATCAAGGACCTTTTTCAGATCGCCCATGCGCTCATCGGAACTTTGCTTGAACTTGTTGAGCATATCTTCAAATGCCGCTTCGGGGGTCTGGGGGGCTTTTTCCTGAACGGGCTTCTGGTTGTTTTCCTGTTTGCGCACGCTGTGTCCGCTGTTTCCGCTGCGTTTACCGCTGTCTTTCTTAGGCTGCTGATCCGCAAGAGCCTTTTTGATGGAAAGGGAAATTTTCCCTTCATTGCTTACCGACAGGACTTTTACCTTTACCTGCTGACCTTCGGAAAGGTGATCCTTTATTTCGTTGACATAAGTGTTTGCCACCTCGCTGATATGTACCATTCCGGTAGTGCCGGGTTCGATCTCAACGAACGCTCCGAATTTGGTTATTCCTGTAACTTTACCCTCGTAGATTTTTCCTACATCCAACTGCATATGAATTTTTTGATCCTCTCATTTTAATTATATTAAAACCGTCCGCAGGACAGGTTTTCGGCTTTAATTTCCCGTAGTGTCATAGAAACGCCGCTCGTTGGGGTATGCGTAGCCCAGAACTTCGATGGCGTAGCGTTCCATAAATTCTCTTTCGTCCTCTTCGGAAAGAATGCTCCGGTACTCGTCGTTTTCGTCCTCAAGCTTTTCGGCTTTTTCGGTAAGAACGGCAAGTTCCTGTTTCTTTTCGGAAATTTCGGCTTGGGTGATCACAATAGAGCTCAGGCAATACATGATAAAAGCCGCTCCCGAGATCGTAACAAGCGCGTTAAGAACGGGGTGTTTCTTTTTCTTAGGCTTGATAAGCACATTTTTTTTGCCCTTGCGGGCTTTCATGACATCGGCTTCGTTCATGCATTCACCTCCCCCATATCCTTTTCCGAACATTCTTCTCCATGTTAGTGTATTTATTATACACCATTAACACAGCATTTTTCAAGGGTTTTTTAGATTTTTGGGCATTTTTATGATTTATCACAAAAAGCGGCGCTGCTTTTTGACAAATTATTTTAAATATTTTTACAAAAGGTTCAATTAATGCGGAATATACTTTATGTAATATTCTGTAAAATGTCCCGAAAACCGTTCTGATAACGCCTATAACAATGCTTCCCACGGTCACAAGGTAAAGTATGAAGCCGAGTATCGACCCGAAAAACATAAAGAACCGCACTCTGCCGTCTGCGAATATCGCGGCGAAGCAGAACACCGAAAAGCCGTATATAAGCCAGAAGAGTATGTCCTCAAAGGCAACTGCGCCGCGCTTTGCGGCAGGAGGGAATATCACACGGAAAGCGCGGAAACAGTCATAAACTATTCCCAGTGCCGCGCCCAGCAGCACCGAAAACAAAAAAGTAACGGTATGTTCTGAAATGGTAAAGAAAGTATCTAACTGCAAATCCTCACCTCGTCAGCGGAATATTTTTCCTATAAAAGAAAGTGGAGCTTTCCTGTCGGGATCGCCGTAAATTATAGCTTTTATTTCGCCTTCAACGGTCATTTCTCCGCTTTCCACCGAAAGACCGTTTACATGAAGATCCGAGCCTTTTACGGTCATTTCGCCCATGCTCGTATAAAGCAGGACGGTGTTCTCGTCAAAATGGTCAACGTCCGTAACTCCCGACAGGGAAAGCTTTTTGCGTTCTTCAAGTATGATGTTGTGTACAGGCAGCTTTTTGTTTACTTCATTCATTATAAAACACTCCTTTTTGATACATGGTATGCGGACACGTTTCGGAATAGAACGGCAAACGCCGATATGCCCGTTCACAAAAAATTTACTATTGAAAAACTCCCCGCTTTTTGCCGTTCTCTCTTGACATTAACGGAAATATACTATATAATAGAATTTTAGAATATCATTTGAAATCCAGACTCAGAAAGGAAATGATACAATGGCTGTAAAAAAGGTCAGAATGTCCGCAGAAGGATATAAAAAACTTGAAGATGAGCTTGAATATCTTATTACCGTAAGACGTGCAGAAGTCGCTCAGAAACTTAAAGAAGCAAGAGCTTTCGGCGACCTTTCCGAAAACGCCGAGTACGATGAAGCCAAGAACGAACAGGGTATTCTTGAAGCAAGGATACAGGAACTGGAACTTACTATCGCAAACGCTCTCGTTGTGGACGAATCCGAACTTTCCAACGATGAAGTAGGCGTAGGTTCTGTGGTAACTCTCAAAGACCTTGAACTTGACGAGGAAATGACTCTGCAAATAGTAGGTTCTACCGAAGCCGATCCCGAAAACAACAAAATTTCCGAGGATGCGCCTATCGGTATCGCCGCTCTTAAAAAGAAGGTCGGAGACGTCATAGAGGTGGAAGCGCCTATCGGTGTCATCAGAATGGAAATTCTTGCTATAGGAAAGTAACAGAAAGGATAGAAAAAGATGTCCGAAGAAAATCAGATGAATGCTGTTCCCGAGGAGGGACAGACCGAACAGGATATTAATATTCTCAAAAAGATCCGCATTGAAAAGCTTGACGAACTGAAAGCCAAGGGACAGGATCCCTATGAGATCACAAAGTACGATTTTACGATTTTAAATGCCGATCTCCGCAAGGCTTATGAGGAGTCCGAAGCTAAGATAATTGCGGAATGCGGCGACGATGAGGAGAAGAAAAAAGCCGCTCTCGAAGCTGCAAGGATCAACGTTCGTATCGCAGGACGTATCATGTCATGGCGTGATATGGGCAAGGCGAACTTCATTGACGTCCGCGACGGCAGCGACCGTATGCAGGTCTATGTCCGCATGAACGATGTGGGTGAGGAGGTTTTTGCCGAATTCAAGAAATGGGACATCGGCGACATTATCGGTGTGGAAGGCTATGCTTTCAGGACCCGCAAGGGAGAGATCTCCGTTCACGCGCAGAAGATAAAGCTCCTGTCAAAATCTCTCCTGCCGCTGCCCGAAAAGTGGCACGGTCTTAAAGATCAGGATATGCGTTACCGTCAGAGATATGTTGACCTTATCTGCAATCCCGATGTAAAGCAGACTTTCATAAACCGCAGCCGCATACTCCGCGAAATACGGGATTTCCTCGACAGCAGAGGCTATCTGGAAGTTGATACTCCCGTTCTCCATACTCTGGAAATTGGTGCGGCGGCAAGACCTTTCAAGACCCATCACAATGCTCTTGACATTGATATGTATCTTCGCATTGAAACGGAACTTTATCTGAAACGCCTTATTGTGGGCGGTTTTGACAGAGTTTACGAGGTGGGAAGAATTTTCCGCAACGAGGGAATGGACACTTCCCACAACCCCGAGTTTACGACAATTGAAATGTATCAGGCTTATACAGATTACATCGGCATGATGGATCTCATCGAGGAAATGTACCGCGAACTGACCCTGAAAATTTGCGGAAAGGGCGTTATTTCCTATCAGGGAACGGAAATAGATATGGCTTCCCCGTGGAAACGTCTTACAATGATAGAAGCTGTCAAGGAATATGCGGGCGTTGACTACAACGACTGGGCGGACGATGCTGCCGCAAGAGCCTGTGCAAGGGCAAAGGGCGTTGAAGTTGAAGAAGGTGAAAATGCCACAAAGGGACACGTTCTTATTGCATTCTTTGACGCATTTGTTGAGGATAAACTCATTCAGCCGACTATCATTTACGATTATCCTGTTGAAAACTCTCCGCTTGCCAAGAGAAAGCCTTCCGACCCCGCTTTCACCGAAAGATTTGAATACTTTATCTATCGCCGTGAAATGGGCAACGCTTTCTCCGAGCTGAACGATCCCATAGATCAGAGGGAACGTTTTGTAAAGCAGGCGGAAGCAAAACGCGCTCAGGGCGCAAATGCTTCCGTGGACGAGGATTTTGTTACTGCGCTTGAATACGGTATGCCTCCTACGGGCGGACTGGGATTCGGTCTGGACAGACTTGTAATGCTTCTTACGGACAGCGCATCTATAAGAGATGTTCTGCTGTTCCCCACTATGAAGCCGTTGGATCAATAACACAGATCAGGGGGACAGCTTTGCTGTTCCCCTATGCTTTTTGAAAGGAAAGTTTAACTATGCCCAGAAAGGAAAAAGGCAAGTCAATATTGCAGGTCTATCAGGAGATAAACGCCCGCGAAGAAGCGGAAGAAGCGGAACGTCAGGCGCGTCAGGCGGAAAAGGACCGCAAAGCCCGTGAAGCTTATGCCGAAAAGCTCCGTCAGGACAGGCTTGAACTTCTGAAACTGAAGCAGGGCGTCATTTCCGAAGAGGAGATCCCCCACGAGGAAAAAGCGAAAAAGCATTATACCGTATGGGAAAGGATAGGCAATTTCTTTTACCATAACAAGTGGTATGTTATTTTCGGGACACTTTTTGCGGCGTTGGTGATATTCCTTGCATATGACTACTTTTCCACGGTATACCCCGATGCGGCGGTGATGATAATTGCCGCGGACGATGAGTTCAACTACATTACCGAAGATATGGAAAATGTTTTTGAGCGGTACTGTCCCGACTTCAACGGCGACGGGGAAGTTTACGTCCGTGTAAGTTATCTTCCTGCGGACAGTGATGAAGTTTCCTACTATGACCAAGCGGGAAGGACAAAGCTTGTTGCGGAATTTCAGGCAGGAGAGTCCATTATGGTGATAGGGAACCGTCAGGTCTGCGAAGCCATGGGAATTACCGAAGGCGTTCTTGCGGATATGCGGGAAATTTACCCCGATGATGAGAATGCCATAGATACAGGCTATATGCTGAACGGGACAGATTTTGCGGAAGATATAGGCTATGAGGGACTTTCCGATGAGCTTTTCATTGCTTTCAGAACGCCGAGATCGGGTTTCGGAGTTAGCGAAAAGGAGTTTACACAGAATTACGAAAACGCTCTTGAAATATGGGACAACTATCTTAAAGGAAACGAGATTTCTCCTGCTGAGACAGCGGAATGACAACGGAGGCGGATATGGATAAATTCAAATTCAGCATAAATGTAGAGCCGAAAGATATTCCCGCTCTGGACGATGCACACAAGCGGGATTGTGCGGACGCAGTGAATTCCGTTATTGACCGCACTTTCAAGTATACGATGATCTTTGCTTTTGCCGTAATGGCTGCGTACGGTCTGTATGCCGTGTTCGGTCTGCCGTATCTTTTAAGAATGGGAAAGTTGATCCCGCATATTTCGGCGTTTGTGCCTTTTACTGCAATTGCCATAATTATCGCGGAGATATTTTCGGGCATTATGAAGCCGTTTGCAATAGTTCTGGAAATGCTTTTGCACGCGGGAATAATAGTTGCTTCGGCAATGAGCATTCCTTCGCTTGTTGTGATACCTTTTGCAGTTTACGGGATATATCTTCATCTGCGGCAATTCTCCATGCTGCCGTTTTACAAAGTTCTTTCGGAACTGAAAGGCTATCCCGAGTTCACTTCGCTGCCTATCGGAGAAGTTGAGAAGAAAGCAGTTCATCCCGCAGGCGAAGATAAAGAGGAAACTGCCGAGGAAGCGGAAAAGGCGGATATTTCCGAGGAAAAAGATCAAAAGTGAAAGGTGCTGCAATGAACAGAAAATTTATACTTGCATCGGGTTCTCCCAGAAGAAAGGAACTGCTTGCGCTTATCGTTCCCGAATATGAAGTATTTCCCGCGGACATTGACGAGACTCTGCCGGAAGGGCTTGCTGCGGAAGAAAGTGCGGAGTTTTTGGCTTTGCAAAAAGCTGCTCATGTATCGGAGAAATTTCCCGAAAGTATTGTCATAGGCTGCGACACCGTTGTTATTTCGGAAGGAGAAGTTCTCGGCAAGCCTGCGGACATTTCCGATGCGGAACGTATGCTGAAAAAATTATCGGGGAAAATACATACCGTTATTACGGGAGTTTGCATTTCCTGCGGAGAACATCGGGAGCATTTTTCATGTAAAACGGCTGTGGAATTTTATCCGCTTTCGGAAAGTGAGATCGCGGATTACATTTCAACGGGCGAGCCTATGGACAAAGCGGGCGCATACGGAATACAGGGCAGGGGAAGCGTACTTGTAAAGGCTGTAAACGGCGACTTTTTCAATGTAGTGGGGCTTCCTGTTTCAATGCTGAAACGCCGACTTGATGATTTTCTGAAAACTGTTTGATAAAAAATTGACGGGAATGTCTTTCGGCATTCCCGTTTGAAATTTCATATTTTTCCGCTGTTTTCGCGGAGTTTTTTTATTTCTTCTCCGAATTTCCGTATGCGCTTTTCCGCAATTATCCCGTTTACCGACAGGGTTATCAGCAGAACGGCTATCCCCGTCATTATAAGCATATCGCCTGTGGAAACCGACAGCTTTTCGGAGAATATCCACATAAGCAGCGTTCCTATACAGAACAGACTGCTGCAAGCCCGCAAAAGCAGCGGTCTCCTTTCGCGGGGCGTATATATGGGAATTTTTTTATTGTCCATCAGCGTTACCTCCACTTTTGGACAGGCATGATCTACTGCGCGTCCTCCGTCTGCGATTTTTTCTTTCCGGCTTTTTTGCCGCCTGCGGAGAAGGATACCGTAAACAGCTTATCGGTCGTGAACATTCTCACCGCAAGGAACATACATACCGCAAAGAATACCACCTGATATGCAAGACCTATCCAATAAATAAGCATATCACCATTCATAAGATTTGTCAAGGCTGTATATGTGTGTGTAAACGGAATTGCATAAGCGATCAGTTTAAATCCTGCCGACATGGAATTTACATCGGTGAACATTGTTATAAAGAACGGTATCATTACCGCTATCATAAGCGGCGTAACAAGAGTCTGCACTGATTTTGTATCCGTTGCCATTGCCCCGAGGATAAGAGAGATAGCAAGTCCTATGGCAACGGTGAAGAACAGCTGCAAAGCAAACAGAACATATTCCATCGGAGAAAGTGCAAGCCCAAGTTCGCTCATGGCGTTTCCGAGGTTTCCGACTTGGAGCGCTGCATCGCTGCCAAGAATATTTGTCTGCGGTGCCGCCGAAGAAGCCATTTCCTGCATTGCACTTCCCGTCATTCCCTGCATATAGAAAACAAATCCTATTATCATTGAAAGCGCACTGAGCAGTGCGGTAATAACTGCGGCAAGCATTTTTGCGCCAAGGACGGACATTCTTGAAACAGGCGCGGAAAGCAGCGTTTCAAGAGTTTTGTCTATCTTTTCTGTGGAAATTGCAGTCATTATCATCTGCGATGCCATTAACAGCAGGAAAAATATTGCAATTGGCGCGATCATCGATTGCATCATTGTTACGGAACCAAGCGCTGCAGCGGAGTATACGACTGTTTTCCCGTTGTTGACGGTATATTCTACCGTTTGCATAGGCGTGCGGACAAGTTCTATCTCCTCATCGGAAAGCCCGTAATTTTTCAGCAGCACTTCATTTGTGCAGAAATTTTCGATCTGACCGATAACGTCCGAAGCGGAAATTGTGCCGATAGAAGATGCAATACCTCCGTTCTGAAAAACGCTTACAAACTTTACAGAAGCGGGTTCATGCTTTTCGATAATACTTTCCCCGTAACCCTGCGGAATTATTACAAGACTTTTTAGTCCGAGACGTTCCATCTCTGCGGCATAGTCATCGCTTTGCAGTTCTACATAATTTATATCCGTGCCTTCGGAATCGTCCAGCTTTTTCAGCAGCTCGGCGGTAAATTCGCTGTTATCCTGATTGCAGAGGGTAATTGTGGAAGTGTCAAATCCCTCTTCCATGGCGTGACCCATTATCTGCCCCATTAATATCAGCAGCACCATTGTGAAAAGCATACTGAAAATTGCCTGCGCGTTTATAAGCTCCCGCAGTTCTTTTTTAAGAAGATTACCGAACTTCATTGTCTTTCACCACCCTTTCAAAAACTTCCTCAAGGTTTGCGGCTTGGTAACACTCTTTAAGTTCGTCTATCTTTCCCACTACCATAAGTTTGCCGCCTGTAATTATCCCCACTCTGTCGGAAACGTATTCAATTTCAAGCATATTGTGTGACGAAAGCAGGAAGGACATATTCCGCTCTTTGGCAAGAGTTTTTATCATTTTTCTTATTTCAAGGGCGTTGATAACGTCCAGACCCGAAGTTGCTTCGTCCATGATCGCAAGTTTCGGCTCGGTCATTACCGCTCGGGCAAGAAGCAGCTTTCTTATCATTCCTCGGGAATAGCCGCCTATTTTCTCGTTGAGTCTGTCGCCAAGTCCGCAGATAGCTTTTCCGCGTTCAACATATTTGTCCAGAGTTTCGCTGTCCTTAGCGAAAAGTCCCGCCATGAATTCAAGATATTTTATACCCGTCATGGTCTTGTACGCGCCCGCTTCATCGGGAAGATAGGTGATATTTTCCCGTACCTTGTCGGGTTCTTTTATGATGCTGTGTCCCGCAACGAGAGCGTCTCCCTCCGTTGCTTGTATAAGCGTGGAGATCATGCGGATAGTTGTGGTCTTTCCTGCGCCGTTAGGACCTATCAGGGCAAATATTTCCCCTTCTTCCACGGAAAAACTTATTTTATCCACAGCAAAATTATCTTTTTTGGGATATTTTTTGGAAAGTTCCTTTACTTCAAGGACTGTTCCCATACAGACACTTCCTTTCAGATTTGTATTATCAAACTAATACAATCATACTATATTTTTTTAATTTTGTCAATTAGCAATATTACACAAAAGAGTTAAGATTTGAGAGTTAAGAGTTGAGATATTGGCATAAACTATCAGTACTCTTTTCTCAACTTAATGCGTTGCGGAAATAAATTATTAAAATTTTGCTGTTTTCTTTAAATTGAGAGTATAAGGTTGAAAATTTTATCTCAACTCTAAACTCTTCACTCTCAACTCTGAAAAAAGGGCTCAGCCTGCTCTCAACTCTTAACTCTTAACTCTCAACTCTGAATATTAGTATTTGCGGCGGTAGTAAAAGTTGAAGATCATTTTTATCAGTGCCATTCCCCCAAGGACTACGGCAAGCACGCCCGCAGTCGGCGGAGAAACAAGCGTGGAAATTACAATTCCCGCGCCTAAAATAAACGCGCATACCGAAAAACTTCCGCTTGCGGTCTTTTCGCGGATAAGACGTTCCCGCTCGTCATTCTCCGCAACATACAGTTTTTTCAGCTTTTCTTCATCTTTAAACGCAGGGATATACCTTGCCGCGTAAACTGCCGCAACTGCCAGAAGCCCCGTGCAGAATCCCGATGAATATGCCGCGGACACCGACTTTTCACCAATATTTGTATAAATAACAATATATGCTGCCGTAACAAAAACAATAAATATAAACACAAATACAGTTCTGAAAATAAGCTGCTTTCTGAATTTTTCCATAAGATCACTCCTGTTCATCAATTTCCGAGAAGTCGAAAACTTCTTCAATAGTCATTCCGAAATATTTTGCTATTTTGTACGCAAGTACAAGCGAAGCGGTGTATTTTTCACATTCAAGCGAAGTGATGGTCTGCCTTGTTACCCCAACAGCCGCCGCAAGTTCTTCCTGCGAAATTTTCCTTGCCCTGCGCAGTTCGTGGATCCTGCTTTTCAATGTCCGTCCCCTTTCTTATGATATTTTGCAAAGTATACTTTACATAAGTATAGCATGCTTTGCATTATCTGTCAAGTATATTTTGCAATTTTTTATAAAAAAATCAGGCACTGTGAATTCAGTACCTGAAAATTTGCAGAAAACATATTCAAATTTGTTTTGAAACAGTCCACCGGACTGTTTCAAAAGGCAAAAATCAAATAAATTTGCCTATTTCAAGGGGACGCCCTCTATCGCAGGGCGTCCCCTCTTGCCGCCAAAGGCGGTAATTCACCCCTTGCGGAGCTCTTTTTTAGGTGAGTTCCGCCGTTCTGCGAAAAACGAACTTCGTTCGTTTGCGGCGCGGGGCTCAAACGAACACCGTTCGTTTTTCCCTCAGACCCCGCAGCCTTGAATGAATTGACCCCAAAAAGTTAGACAAAGATAAAGAGAAAAATTATGCAAAGCGACTAAGAGAGAACTTGGTCGCTTTTACTATGCAGCATATAAGCGATAATCAACAGGAGACATACC